>CAIKNA010000124.1 GCA_903828645.1 uncultured Bacteroidales bacterium | reverse complement strand
TTAAAAACGGATTGCAATATTAGTGACAATTTCAGCAGCATAAAATATTTTTTGACAAACGGGGGAAATTCTCGATGAGCCTTTGATTTTACCGGTTATAACACTTGAGGAGACCTCATGTCCTGGCGCTTTATTCTCAAGGCACCTCATCCCCCGGCCCCTTCTCCTCAAGGAGAAGGGGAGGGTTTTCTGATCGGAGAGGAGGGGACAAGGGGAGGTGTTTTAAATGGTTTACTGAGAAACAGGGGTTTTCGTCCTGTTTTTCAGGGGGCACATCAAAAAAAATTGATAATTTCGATTTCATTGCTCATTTTTGTAAAAAATCAGAATCATGGGCTTTTCCGACATTTTTCAAAAGAGTAAGAAAAAGTTTGTTTTTCAACAGGGGCTTTTCTGGCTCATCAGCATCATCCTGTTCACGGTGGTGCTGATCTATACGCGGGGAGATTTTAACTTTTACAACATCAACCTGCGGTTGGCGGTAAACATCCTCATCACGGTCGGGTTCCTGGCGCTGTCGGTCTATATCAACCTGCTCTGGCTGATCCCGGTCTTTTTCAACAAACGAAAGTTCCTGCTGTTTACCCTCCTTGAACTTGCCAATATCATTCTTTTCATCCTGCTGAATTATTATGTCACCTATTTTTTTGAGGGAGGCAAACAACCCACCAATTTCCTGACGGAATTTATTGCCGAACTCATCCTGGTCCTGCTCTTTCTCATTGTCTCCACCCTCCTGAAATTCATGCGCGATTCGATTGCCCTGCAGGATGTCGAACTGCGCATGAAGGAGGTTGAAAAACAAAAGATAGAGGCTGAACTCATGGCGCTCAAAGCCCAGGTGAATCCCCATTTCTTTTTCAACACCCTGAACAGCCTTTATGCCCTGAGTCTTGACAAATCTGATAAAGCGCCTGAACTTATCCTGAAGCTTTCCGACCTGATGCGGTACGTTATTTATGAATCGAAAGAGGACCTGGTACCGCTTGCAAAACAACTGGAATTTCTTCAGAGTTATGTTTACCTGGAGCGGTTGAGGTCAAACGAAAGTCTTGATGTTCAGTTTGATGTGACAGGAGAGTGCGTGGATGTGAAAATTGCCTCGCTGTTATACCTGGCGTTTATTGAAAACGCATTTAAGCACGGGGCAAAAGATAAAAGCGACAACCCTTTCATCCATATTTATTTCAACCTCGAGCACGACGACAGGGTGATCTTTACCATCGAAAACCGGGCAGATCCTTTCCGAAGGAAGCGACCCGACGGGGGATTCGGATTGTCGAATGTAAAGAAGCGGCTCGAATTGCTTTACCCGGGAAAGCATTTGCTGAATATCAGCGAGTCGGTAACCAGTTATCGGGTGGAATTGACCATCCTGGTTTGATAGATAAATTCAGCAGGCGATATGAAAAAACTATTCTGCATCCTGATCCTCCTGTCCCCGCTAATGGCTTTCGCCCAGCAAAACGAGGATAAATCGTTTCCATTGGATTATACCTGGAAGAATATTGGAAATGCTGGTTTTTCAGCAGATGCGGCTAAGTATATCAGTATTGCCGTCAGCCCGGCTGGTCAACCATACCTGGCATATCAGGATTTTGGGAATTCAGAAAAGGCAACCGTAATGAAATTTGATGGAACCAACTGGGTATACGTAGGGTCGGCTGGTTTTTCAGCAGGAACAGCTGATTATACAAGCCTTAGGTTCAGCCCTTCTGGCGAGCCTTATGTGGCATTCGAGGATTATGGTAATTCTTATAAAGCTACCGTAATGAAATTTGATGGAAGCAATTGGGTGAATATCGGGAATGCCGGATTCTCAGCAGGAAGTGTTGCCTGTACAAGCCTTGCCTTCAGCCCGTCAGGTCAGCCATATCTGGCATATACGGACTATGGAAATACCGGGAAAGCAACGGTAATGAAATTTAACGGAACAAACTGGGTGAATGAGGGTATTGCTGGTTTCTCAGAAGGAGGGGCTGGTGGTATGAACCTCGCTTTCAGTCCGTCGGGTGAACCATATGTAGCATTCGGGGATGGGATGAATTCCAATAAAGCAACGGTAATGAAATTTGATGGCACTCATTGGGTAATTATAGGAAATGCAGGTTTCTCAACAGGTGGGGCTGGCTATACAAGCATTGCCTTTAGCCTTTCAGGTCAAGCCTGTGTTGCATTTACGGATATTGCGAATTCCTACAAAGCCACAGTAATGAAATTTGACGGCACCAATTGGGTAAATGTTGGAAATGCGGGTTTCTCGACAGGAAGGTCTGATTATTTAAGCCTCGCATTCGGTTTATCAGGTCAACCGTATGTGGCTTATGAAGATTGGGGGAATTCCTATAAAGCAACGGTGATGAAATTTGACGGAACGAATTGGGTGAATGTGGGGGCGGCAGGTTTCTCAGGAGGAGAAGCACAGTATACAAGTTTGGCTTTCAGCCTGTCTGGTCAACCATACGTGGGGTTTTGGGATTTCGGAAATTCATATAAAGCAACGGTTATGAAATATGATTCCGTTTATATGGGCATCGATGAACACAGGCAACTGCAATTATCCATTTATCCTGATCCTGTATCAGCGCTGCTAACCATCGAAACACCCGCAACGCCTGCCAAAAGCCAATTGTCAATAATGGATGTGAACGGCCGGCAACTCCTCACGCGTCAAGTCACCGAATCCAAAACACAACTTGACATAAGCAACCTGCCAGGCGGGGTTTATTTCGTTAAGCTTACCAATGACAGGAATGTGACGATGGGGAAATTCATCAAGCAATAAATGCTATTGGAAATA
>CAIKNA010000123.1 GCA_903828645.1 uncultured Bacteroidales bacterium | reverse complement strand
TGAAATCCCAGATCCTGGCGGCACCGTCGCTGCATGCCGTTAAAACGGTTTTGCCATCGGGTGAAAATTCAGAGCTCCTCACCTCAAAAGGATGGACCATTCTTGCAATTTCCTTTCCGGCAGTATCCCATATTCTGGCTGTTTTATCAAATGAGGAGGTCGAAATAAAGTCATTGCCGGGTGAAATAGATACATTCATCCCGGGGCCCTGGTAACCGAATTCTACCAGCCGGTTTTTTTCAAGATTGAAATATGAAAGGCTGTTTTGCTGATTAAGGACAACCAATACTTTCATCTTTTCCGAAATGCGGGAATCAAGGGTTTGCGATGCCTTTTTATCGGTCATTTCACATTCATTGTTTCTCAACACCCAGATTTTCACCATCCCATCGTCAGATGCAGTAATAATCGTATCATTACCTCCGGCAAACCGTATATCCCTGATGGCCGCGCCATGCCTTCTCAATTCAAACTGGAGTTCTCCGCCGGTACTTCTTACCTGCGAGATTCCGTCATCCGACCCGACCGCAAAATATCTGCTGTCTGCTGAAATGGCAAAATGGCCGATGCAGCCGATGCCCGCCCGGATTTCTTTGATGACTGTTGCTTTTTTACCCGGGTTAAAGGCTGGTCTTGCATCCCCGGAATGAGCGGCGGGGATTTTCTCCGGGGGAGGAGCATTCCCCCAGATGATGGCAGATCCATCGTCGGAAACGGTTATAATGAAACGCCCGTCGGGTGTAAAATCACTCCGGGTTACACCGCCTGTATGGCCGGCCAGCACCTGGAGCAGTTTTCCCGACAAATCCCAGACCCTGGCGGTCGCGTCATCCGATGAGGTAACAACACTCACGTTATCCGGGGAAAAACCGATATCGCGCAAAAACCCTGTATGACCCTTAAGAACAGCAACACATGCCCCGTTGAAATTCCAGATTCTGGCAGTTTTATCATAGGAGGTTGTTGCAATGTATTTGTTGTCCGTCGAAAAGTGAACGGAGTTAATGGTCGATTCATGCCCGGCCAGGCAACAATGCCTGTTACATTGAAAGTCGGCGCTGTTGAAATCCCAGATCGTGGCCAGTCCGGTAATTGACGCAGTAACGATGTACTTTCCGTCGGGCGAAAAATCAGCAATGTAATTGCACTGATCCTTGTCGGTAATCGTATGAAGCAACCGGCCGGTTGTATCCCATACCCTGACGGTACTGTCGAGCGAACTCGTTACGATAAAGCGGCCGTCGGGTGAGAATTTCGCAAACATCACCTTTTTGTGATGCCCTTTAAGAACAGCCAGTTCTTTGCCGTTCATGTTCCAGATCCGCGCGGTATTGTCGAATGAAGCGCTGACAATTTTTCTTCCATGGGGGGTATAGTCCAGGCTGTAAACAACATTCGTATGGCCGGACAGGTTGTTGTGAAACGGGTAAAAGTCAGCTGTTTCATAACTCAGCGAAAGCGCTTCCATAGCCAGGTTTCCACCGTAGGTCTGAAAGGCTTTTTCAGCCAGCCTGAAACTCAGGGTTGGATTTTTATCTATCGTCAGGAGGCTGTAAGACGCCAGCTCATTTGAAGTGGCAATCCTGGCAATTTTGTTGGCCTTGTTCCGCTCGATCAGCGCCCACACCGTAAACCCGGCCATGATGATCAACGCCGCCAGGAGAGCGGAGGTAATCATGACCCTTATTCTCTTTCTTTTTGACTGGAGTTCCTTCCGGCTTCTGGCAATAAACTCCTTTTTCTCCTGGTTCAGAAAAAGAAGATCAAGATAGGGTTTAACGTAGTTTAAATCACTTTCGCTTAACAAGATTCCCCTGTTAAGGTACTGGTCATAAGAGTTGGCAATGATCTCTTTGATTTCATTAACCTCCTTTTCGGCAATGGTGATCTTCTCGAATATTTTTGAAGCAAGGCTGTCGTGCCTCAGTTCGTACTTTCCACTTTCATCGTGATCGCGTATTATCCGGAGTGTTATAAATTTATAAATGAGTGCCCTGATCCTGTTGATATCCACATCCCCGCCGGGCGTCCGGATGTTGGAGGCAATCTCTTCGTCGGTAATCTGGCGTTTGGTTCCCTTGTTGGAAACAAAGGATTTTAAAATCTTTAAGGCTAAAGTTTGATCCTCATCATTTAGCTGGGATATTTCAAATTCAAGAAAAGTTCCCAAAAGATCTTTGACGCTTCCAACCTGTTTTACAAGTTCTTTCGAGAAAACGATCTCATCCGGTCCGGTTGCGCCGGCAAGGGCCAGCCAGTATAAACGGTCTAAAAATATCTGGAGGTAGGTGAGGTCAATTTCCGCGTTTTCAGGACTCAGCTCTTTTACAATCTCCTCTGAACACCCTGTTTCCACGCGGATTCCATGAACTTTACATAAACCCCCGATTACTTCAAGGGCATTTTGACGCGTAATGGAATTTATTCTCAGCCTGTTCGAAAGGAAGTCGGGGATCTCCTTCTCAAATTCAGTCAGGCTGGCAAGGTATTCCTCGCGGATGGAAAAAATAAATTTACATTGAAGATTCGACCTGGCGATGCTTTTTACAGTTGCGATGAGTTCATCCCTTTCCTTCTCATTGCCGAAGATGAAAATCTCTTCAAACTGGTCGAAAATCAACCAGATGGGGCGGAAATGATCTAAAAATATTTCCTGAACAACTCCTGTAATGGGTTCATCCTGCGAATTTGAAGGTGGTTTGATCAAACACTTTTGCAGGGCAGCCCTAAGGCTCTTATTGATATCAGACCCTCTCCTCACCTGGATCGG
>CAIKNA010000122.1 GCA_903828645.1 uncultured Bacteroidales bacterium | reverse complement strand
GCCTGAACCATCGAAATAGTAATCCTGGGATGCGATCTTTTCAGCTTCCGGGGTGGTGATCCCCTTGTATTTCCTGTATTTTTCCCACAGTTGTTCCGGTGACGGAAAGGCATCCAGGGATATTTCAGTTTCTATTTCAGTACCTGTTGCAGTACGGTCATGGAAAAAGAACCCATCGCCGTTGCTGCTGAAGACACACGGGATATCCAGTACCCTGGCATAATCAAGCGCCTGCTGAATCCCTGCGCGAACAGAATGATTATTGTCTTTGGCTTCAATGATCGCCACAGGAATGTTTGGCTTGTAGTAAAGGATGTAATCAGCTCTTTTCCGCGCTCCACGAGCAGTTAGCTTTCCCCTGACGTATATCTTTCCATCGGTAAATGATACCTCTTCCAGAATTTGCCTGATGCCATCCCAGCCAGCTTGGACTATGGCGGGGGTGATGTATTTGGAGCAGATGTCGCGTTCGGAGAGGGATTTGTTATCCATTAATGATCTTTTCAGATTAAGAACAAAGCTATTAAAATTTAGAGAACAACATTCAAGAGCTGCATTTATATTGAATTGATTATTTCTTGTATTATTGTTTAGGGGATAAATGACCATTTTTTTTTGTAACTTTGAGTGTCGATATTTACCATACAATATTTGTCCTACCCCTTGGTGAATAATCCTATGATCACTTAGGCGATCCCAACGTATGGGTATTACCTAAAGCATTTAGAAAAAATTAAAAGATGAAAACAATTGCGTTATCTCTCTGTTTATCTGTTATTTCATCCTTTTTTTTGCTGATCTCCGGTTGTGTGAAAAACAAAGATAACTCAACCACATATAATGATTATATAGACCCACAAATGAACGATTTCTCATTTCAGGATGGCTCATATTGGGTTTATAAAAATGATTCGGTAAACAAAACGGACTGCACCTATTTAATAAATAATTTGCATTCCAGCTATACGGAATATCAAGGACAGGGTGTGACTATTAAAACTGAGTTTAGACAATTAGTTTATCATGATGAGCAGGTGTTTCCTGGCTCTTGGTTCGGAGGTTATCTGGATTGTGTTTTTGGCAGACAGATTGTTAGAAATCTTACCCCTCCAAAACATAATGGAACAGATTTTTTAGTATTTTCATTAGACACCACTTCTTTACTAAAGCGGCTTGATTCAATTAAAGTGGGCAATATTACTTATAAGGATGTTCAAATGAGGGTTTTTGATAGTAATACTTTTTTTTATGTAAAACGTGTTGGACTTATAAAAAAAATCATAGTTGATTCGAATCATGTCAGAACAACATGGAATTTGATTAAATGTAAAATTATTTTTCCTGATAACAGGTAGTTACATTGGGATATTGTACTGTAAACAAAGTGATAAATTAGTTGGCAGACACCAATTTTCAATTTTTTAACATTTGTCCTGAAGACAACCGTAAGGCAGGATAAGTAGCAGGTAATCAAATTGATTTTTTACTCATTTATGCCTGTAGCATAGCACTCCTGAATTAATGTTTGAAGAAAGGCAGCGTGTTCAAAGTAGGGTTTGACAGTATGGCCTATATGTCAAACGTAATAAGCCGGTAGTATGTTTAGGTCTGCACAGATTGTTATTTATTCGCTATTTTAGCAAACAGCAAAGTTTGCCCCCCAATTTTTACAGTGTATATACCAGATTGCAATGCGGATATATTAATACCCTGGGATTCAGATGAATTTCACCAACCGGATTTATCTTAACAACCCAAAGATCATAACTGCCCTGATTACCAGTGACATCGCCATCATTCGATCCCGTATTGCCTGTAAAAACATAGCCACCATCCAGTGTCTGCTGAATACTGCGCAAATATTCATAACTCAGGAATGTTGCCATTTCATAGCAATATCCGTTTGAGTAGATCCATTTACAGTGAGGGAGAAAAATCCTAATAAAAAGAAAAGAGTTCTCATATCGGATAGTTTTTAGGGAGTAAATGATCTTGTTCTTAAAGCATTAGCAACTTATGTTTGCATTGAGGGTGATACCAATAGCGAATCTTTGGAATTTATTTGGTTTACTACAGTCAGGTAAGATTTTGGAATGTCATCGTGTAAATTTAGTTATTTTTTTGGCAAGGCAGACAGGTTTGTATTGTTCGAACAATTGACTTTCAAACCAGTAAATTACTATTAGAAAAAAAATACCTTTGCGGAAAGGTCAATTGTGATCATATTTTTCCACAAAAAAAGAAAAAATAATGAAGAAACTTCTGTTTTTAATGAGCCTTGCAATTTTATTTGCTGTCACAACTTCTCAAATACCTTCAAAGGACACTAATCCTAATCTTGCTACAGTACGCAGGGTCAGGGGTGTGCCGGTTTTTGTAATGTGTGAACCGAATGCAGCCTATGAAGCTACTGGAAAAGTTAGCGATGATGACGCTTCAAGTATTTTAAAATCGATTGATGGCCAGTCTTCATATCGAACGATAAATGAAAGTTGCAGTGTGATCGTCGACAATGCTCAAAGAAAACAGAAGAAAGGTAAACTCACTTTTGATGCCATTTTAATAAGTGATGACGGACACACTGGTACTTGTATTAAATTTAAAACAGAGGAAAAGTGAATAACCCCACGCAAGCGGCGGGGGTGTCTTCTGGAATTATTTTCAATTCGCTGCGAGCAGCGGGGGCCTAACCCCAAAGAGATTAGCAATTTTAATGATTCTCTCCAATCAGTTTCTTTGGACAGGATTCTTTATTCACAAAGATTCCTTACAGACAAACTGTGGATATCTATAGATTTTTTATCTGCCGCTCGAATGAACAGTCTTAATATATAGACTTGGTTTCCTATGAAAAATCCCTAATTCTGCTTTCCTTCATTTGATAGTAACTCCTCGAAACTATAAAGGGTGGCGAGATCATCGGGATGAAGGAGGTCACCTTTGCCATTTATTTGTTTTTTCTTTCACAATCACTGGAAATGGTTAGTTTTGCGTAACGCTAAACGCCGCGGAAGCACGTTTTTTTTGCATTTGACCGGGCATTTAACCACTGATTCAGACAAAACGGAAAACCAGGGAACCACGCCAAAAAGAAAGAGCAATGCCACAGACAACTTGTTTTACTACTGCACTAAGAGTATTGCTGGCCGGAATATTCCTCGCCACAATGACCACCTGCAAAAAGAGAGCGGATGAGGCTCCGTCGGTCGTTACCAATGTCATCAGCAACATCACCCATGCAACAGCTTACGGAGGGGGCACTGTTTCTTCAGAAGGCACCAGTTCGGTTACTTCACGCGGCATATGCTGGAGTACCGCTTCCAATCCGGGTATTTCGGATGCCCATACTTCGGATGGGAATGGAGCAGGTAGTTTCACAAGCAGCATGGCGGGCTTGTCACCAAATACGATCTATTATGTCCGGGCGTATGCCACAAACGGCACAGGAACCGCCTATGGCAACCTGGTGAGTTTCACGACGACATTTGACGGAACCGGACTGACAGTAGCCACCAGCGCCATAGCGAATATCACCAAAACCACCGCAACCTCAGGCGGCATTGTGGTCCTGCAAGGCAATATGCCCATGACGAGCCGGGGCGTCTGCTGGGCCACCTCCTCAAATCCCACAATCGCGGATGCTCATTCTTCGGATGGCAGCGGAACAGGTGGTTTTACAAGCAATATCACGGGACTTGCCGAAGTGACAAGATATTATGTGAGGGCTTATGCCACAAACAGCGAAGGAACCACTTACGGCAACGAGTTGAATTTCAGGACTGCCGGCATCGGCCTCCCTCCTTCCGTTTTCACCGACTCCGTTACAAATATCACCACAACCGGCGCCACTGCCGGCGGCAAGGTATCCTCGCAGGGAAGTTCACCGGTTACGGCACGCGGGGTTTGCTGGAGCACCTCTTCACTTCCGACGACAGCCGGCACGCATTCTTCGGACGGCAGCGGCACAGGCGTTTTTGCAAGCAACATCGAAGGGTTGACCACGAACACCCCTTATTTTGTGCGGGCCTATGCAACGAACATTTATGGCACCACCTATGGCATACAGGCCGGCTTTGTAACCACCGGTTCGGGCGGATTCCTGCCCTGCACCACCGTTCCGACTCTCATATATGAAGGCAAAACGTACAATACAATACAGATAGGCACTCAATGCTGGCTAAAGGAGAACCTGAATGTCGGCACCCGGATCAACGGATCGGTTAACCAGTCAAGCAACGGCATCATCGAAAAATATTGTTACGATGACCTTGAATCGAACTGCGACATATACGGCGGACTTTACCAGTGGAATGAAATGCAGCTGTACAGCACAAAAGCAGGGATAAAAGGGATTTGTCCGACAGGCTGGCACATACCATGGAATGCCGAGTGGACCAAACTGACGACCTTTCTGGGTGGCGATACAATTGCCGGGGGGAAAATGAAATCGACAACTGGCTGGGAAGGGGACGGCAATGGAACAAACTTCAGCGGTTTTACAGCCCTGCCAGGCGGGGCAATGAACGGCATTGGACTTTTCTCCTCGATCAATTCCGAGACCAGCTACTGGACCTCTACCCAGAACACCAACTATAACGATGCTTGGTACCGGAACCTTAACATAACAGAGCAGGTCTATGGAAGCGAGGATGCCCCTAAATCATTTGGTTTTTCCGTCAGGTGCCTGAAGAACTGACAAATTCCTGCCCGATACAATGTTTTTGAAACTCCGTTATTGTCAGGCCTTTTATTTAATTTAACCGGTCAGGGTCAAATCATTTTATCCGGCAAAGAACCGGGTTACCTGGCAACGGACAGAATTGCCGAAGAAAAGGAATCTCCCGTACGAACGTTAAAAATATACAACCCCGCAGGATAATCTGTAAGGTCGACCTTAATCTGGTGTTTCCCGGAAGTGAAAGATTGATAAGTGCTTTCAGCTACTGGCTGACCTAATGAGTTCAGAACCCTTACAATGAACTAAAGTTAGTGTATCGAAGATGCCATATCCTACAAACACTTTCAGATTAGTTGTATCATGTCCACAGACCAAAATGTTCATTTTTGAAAATCCATTATGAAATTCACCCATTGTTTGGTCAAAGAGAACAACCCAACTGGCACCATTATCTTTAGATCGGAGAATAGTGGTCGCATCTTGTTGAATATTATTATCAAAATAAGAATAAGTAGCATAAAGCCAACCATTAAAGGCTGAGCAAATGACTGCGTTTCGCTGGTTTTGCAAAGGTTTATTGTTGAGATACGTATCAAAGCCAAACAGGATTGATTTATCCATTTTAAGAGGTGAACCTGCAAATTCTTTTTGCAGGCTTTGAGCAACCAGACGATTTAATGAAATTTGCAGTAATAAAAACACCAGCAGCGCTAATTTTAGTTTCATGGGAAAGTGGTTTAGTTTCTTCAGTTAAGCAAATATTAAAACTGTCATTTTGAATAGTAATTGAATCAGTGAATTAACTAAAAATGCCAGTCGGATTCCTCTTTGACAGATTCATATTTTCGCATATGAATAGTTTATCTCCATTTGTCGTTTAAGTTGACAATCGTACATCCTGGCCATCAATTCAACGATGACAAATCCTTATATAATTGAAAAGTGACCCTAATGGAAATGGCAGGCTTGTTTTTCGAAAAGGTAAAGATACATTTTTTTGAAACTCCGGTATTAGTCAATAATGGAAGTCACGAAGACTTATTAATTCCCCAGCCCCTGACTTGCAAAGTGGGATATTTTGATTTTCCAGGTGCCCAAAGGACCAGTGATGGTCGTCAATGATATTTTTATAACGGAATGGGCACAAACGACAGATTAAATTCTTAAGGAAGGCCCCGGCAGAAAACTGTTTAAACTGACGTATAGATTAATCCTCAGCATTTCAGCCATGCTTATGGTGCGTTGATGGACACAGGTTACCTCACTGTCAAACAAACACTTGTGATTGTTTTCACAAATTCTAAACTAAATACCTTAAAACTTCATTTTGTTGTATATTAGATGATTCTTTGGGAGAATGCCAAACATAATGATATCTGAGGATTTTCAATTATAATGTTTTGAGCATCATGAAAAAACTATTCATTCTTTTATTCGGGCTATTTCTTTCAGTCACTGGGTCATCACAATCCTGTCTGCCTGATGGAATTACTTTTACAAGACAATCTGAGATTGATAATTTTCATATAAATTTTCCGAACTGTACGCAGATTGAGGGAGATGTTACAATAATTGGTGAGGACATTACAAACTTGAATGGGCTTGGCGTCATATCGTCCATTGGTGGAAACCTTAGGATTGGACAGGCAGGATCTGCAACAAGTCTGACTCGTTTAACCGGACTTGATAACCTGACCAATGTTGGCGGATCATTCACGTTGGAAAACAACGACAAGCTGACCAGTCTATCCGGAATGGAAAGATTGAGCCACATCGAAGGATTTTTTACGATTTTTGTAAACCCTGTATTAATTAATCTTACAGGGCTAAACAACCTTTCTTACCTTGGAGCATTGGCGATTCAATTTAACGACTCATTGATAAGCACTGCGGGACTGGAAGGTTTAAGTTCAATCGGGTCTAATATCTTCGGGGCTCGTGTGGAAATTTCTTCCAATGCTTCCCTTACAAGTCTTTCAGGGTTGAAAAATGTTATTACCATTGGAGGGAGTCTCAGATTATCCGACAACCCGGCATTGACTAACTTAATGGAACTTCATAACTTGACTTCTATTGTTGGAAACCTTGAGATTTCCAGAATGTATGCTCTCACCAGTCTTGCAGGATTGTTGAATGTCAAATCTATCGGGGGAAGACTTGTAATCTATTGGAATGATGCTTTATCCGATTTGGAAGGGTTGAATAATGTGAAGTCATTAGGTTCTTACCTTCAAATTGATTCCAACTATGGGTTGACCAGCCTGACTGGGTTAGACAGTCTGACAACAATTGGGGGTTATATGCAGATTGATGATAATCGAAAGCTGACAAACATAAACGCTCTGCATAGTTTGCATACCATAGGATCATATGTCGCAATTTATTCTAATCCAGATTTGTCGAGCCTGACAGGATTGAACAATGTCCAATCCATTGGTGGATTCCTTCGTGTCATCAATAGTCCGGCACTGACCAGCCTTAATGGGTTTGAAAATCTCACTTCCATTGCAGGAGCACTTGTTATTAATTACGATTCAGCACTGGTCAGCCTGAACGGGTTGGAAAAGATAAATTCCAACTCCATTTCAGCATTAACCATTACAGGCAACACTTCCTTGTCAAATTGTGCGGTGAAAAGCATATGCGATTATTTGGGCGGTCCAAACGGCACCATTGAGATTCACGACAATGCGGTTGGCTGTAATAGTCAGGCAGAAGTAGATACAACTTGCAACCATTTATCTGTGGAGAATTTAACCATCAATGGTGGATGGCTAATATACCCCAACCCTGCATTTAACCACATCACCATCGAAACCTCTGTAACATCTGCCAAAAGCCAATTATCAATTTTGAATGTGAGCGGTCAGGTAATGATTGCCCGTAAAATCACCGAACCCAAAACGCAATTTGATATCAGCAACTTGCCCAGCGGGGTTTATTTTGTGCGGGTTAGGGATGAAAGGACGGTGCAGGTTGGAAAGTTTGTGAAGCAGTAAATCTCTTACTAATCGTAAATATTGGTATACAATGAAAAAACTCTTTTTCTTTTTGATTTTTTTCCTTCCAGCCTTTGTCTATGCCCAAACAGGGTGTTACGTACCTTCCCCATTGGGTTATATGTGGAAGTATGTTGGAGATGCAGGTTTCTCGGCAGGACAGGCTTATTACACAAGTCTCGCATTCAACCCGTCTGATGGTAAACCGTATGTGGCTTATTCAGATAATGCAAATCAGAAAAAAGTAACGGTATTGAAATTTGATGGAACCAATTGGGTAACCGTCGGATTACCGGGTTTCTCGGCAGGTGAAGCTGATTACATTAACCTTGCCTTTAGTTCATCTGGTCAGCCGTATGTGGCATATCAGGATTGGACTACCAATAAAGCAACGGTAATGAAATTTGATGGAACCAACTGGGTGTATGAAGGTGCCGCAGGGTTCTCACAAGCGACCGCTATGTTTATAAGCCTTGCGTTTTGCCCAACTGATGATCATCCCTACGTAGCGTTCAGCGATTGGGGAAATGCTCAGCACGCTTCAGTAATGAAATATAATGGAACTAATTGGGTCTACGTCGGCACAGCGGGTTTTTCGGCTGGAATGGTTATGTATACAAGCATCGCATTCAACACAGTTGGTCAACCCTATATTGCATTTAAAGACCAAGGTAATTCATATAAAGCCACAGTAATGAAATTTGATGGAACCAATTGGATGAATGTTGGAAATGCAGGTTTCTCTGCAGGCGAAGCGTATTATGAAGATATTGCCATCAGCCCTACTGGTCAACCCTACTTGGCATATCAGGACAAGGCAAATTCCTATAAATCAACTGTTATGAAATTTGATGGGACCAATTGGATAACTGTTGGGCCAGCGGGTTTTTCAGCAGGAGAAGCCGATTATATTAACCTCGTTTTCAATCCAAGTGGAGAACTTTATATTGCTTATATGGATTACGGTAATTATGTTGCCGTAACAGTGATGAAATTTAATGACCCAAGTTGGGGTGTCGTTGGTATGGCAGGGTTTTCACTCGGAAATTCTGCCTATCCAAGCCTTGCCTTTAGTCCGTCAGGTCAACCCTATGTATCATTTGAAGATTTTCAGAGTTCCAATAAAGCCAGTGTAATGTATTATAATGCCCCTGCTGGAATTAATCAACTGCATCGACCACAACTATCATTTTATCCAAACCCGGCGACAAATGAAATTACATTTGAATTATCAGGGGCAACCACAGAAAAAGATGTGTCCATTGTTAATTTAGAAGGTCAGAAACTGATAAGTCGCCAAATCACCGAGCCCAAAACGCAACTTGACATCAGCACTTTATCAAAAGGGGTTTATATTGTGCGGGTGATGGGTGAAAGGACGGTTGAGGTGGGCAAGTTTGTGAAGCAGTAATAAGCGTTTATTAAGAACAGGCAAATTCAATTAATGGCTTGTAATCACCAGCATCAGCCAGTTTTAGTGCATTGATGTATGCTGATCGTAATTCACCTTCCTGATATAGGTTTTCGCTTCCCCAGGTGAAGCCATCCTGACCATTCATTTGCCTGATTAGGATATCAGCACACAATCGGGCATGCCGTCCATTGCCATTTGGGAAACAGTGGATTGTGACCAAACTGTATTTGAATCTTATAGCTATCTCAGTTGGTTCATAGGTTTTACCCCCAAATTTATCTTCATCTTTGATTTTATCGCATTGAACAATCTCACCAGTTGTCAACCTCCGAATAGATTTTCTTTGTTTTGGTAGTATCAAGTAAGTTGATACATATCAGATAATCAAGCCAAAACAGGTTTTCGTCAATTTCCCATTGTGTCCATACTTGTTTATGGTTAATCAGGGTTGTGACATAAAAGAGAGGGGGTTAATACATTGAATGTGAGATGTGAAATCTGAAATGTGAAATCCGAAATTCCCTTCCCCCCAGAAGTTCCTTTTGATCCAAACAATGTGTGTATATGTGTGCGTGGAAAAAAAACCTTCGCAAAAGACTGTAAACAGTGCATTAGCGAAGGTTATCTGCGGAGAGAGAGGGATTCGAACCCCCGGACCCTTGCAGGTCAACGGTTTTCAAGACCGCCGCAATCGACCACTCTGCCATCTCTCCGTGGGCAAAATTACATATTTTTTGGAGACTGCCAAAAATTATCAAACCAATTACCCGGCTCATTTCACCCGCGCATTTGACTGATTTACCGATTTTCCTTGCAATTTCAACGTGTCAGCCCTATCTTTGTAGTGTGTTAACACAAACTGTTCCTAAAACCTGACCTCCATGAAAAAAATATTTCCTCTGGTTTTCGTTTTGATTCTCTCACTCCCCGGATATAACGTCCAGGCCAGGAACCTCTGGGCATTCCTGAGCTATTCTACATTTAATTCACCGGACGGTCCCTACATCGAAACCTACCTGTCGGTGGCCGCAAACAGTGTGAAATTCGTTAAAAATGACAAGGGAAAATTCCGGGCGACAATCAACATCCTGATGACCTTTAAACAGGGCAATGACATCAAGGCTTTTAAAAAATATGAGCTTAACACCTCAGAACTTAATGATACCCTGGATGTGAATTTCCAGTTCATCGATCAGCAAAGATTTGCCATCCCAAACGGCACCTATGATTTTGAGATCCAGCTTGCAGATAAAAACAAGAGTGCCCCTGCCCTGCCATACAGCCAGAACATTGCCATTGATTTTCCGGCAGGGAAACCCTCCTTCTCGGGAATCGAACTCGTAAAGTCCTTTACAAAATCGCCCGCTCCCACTGTACTGACCAAGAGCGGTTATGACCTTGTTCCCTATACCTTTACGTTTTTCCCGGAAAAAGAGGCCAAAATGACCTTTTACTGTGAATTATACGATATGGACAAGGTAATCGCCCAGGATCAGAAATACCTCCTCTCCTATTACCTTGAGTCATTTGAAAGCAATTTAAGGCTGAACTCCTATTCAAAAGTTAAAAAAGAGAATCCAAAGGCAGTGTCCGTTCTGCTTTCGGAAATGTCCATAGAAAACCTGCCATCCGGAAATTACAACCTGGTTGTGGAAGCCAGAAACCAGCAAAATGAGCTGGTGGCATCGAAAAAGATGTTTTTTCAAAGGATGAATCCGGCAGCACAAATATCGCTATCCGACCTGGGCTCCACGGAGATTGCCAACACCTTTGCCGAACAAATAAGCAACGCTGATACGCTCAGGGAGTTTATCAACAGTAGCTACCCGGTGGCCACCGGCCTTGAAAAGTCATTTATCCGCGAACCTCTTAAAAAAGCTGACCTTAAAACAATGCAGCAGTTTTTTTATAGTTTCTGGGTAAACCGTGATCAGAAAAGCCCCGAGTTGGCATGGAAATCATACAAGGAACAGGTTTATAAAGTGCAGGTCAATTTCGGCACCCCGATTAAAAAAGGGTATCAGACCGACCGTGGAAGGGTTTACCTTCAATATGGCCCCCCCAACACCCGGAGCACGCAAAATGTCGAGCCAAGCAATTACCCATACGAAATCTGGCAATATTACACCATGAGTAACAACCAGCGGAACAGAAAATTTGTCTTTTACTCCCCTGATATGGTTACCAGCGACTTCATCCTGCTCCATTCTGATGCAACGGGCGAAGTAAATAATCCCCGCTGGCAGATCGACCTGCGCAACCGCATCTATTCCACCCTCGACCTCCAGGAAACCCAGGTCATCAATTCCTGGGGGGATATGCAGTCGGATTATTGGGAACTGCCGAACTAATTAAAAATTAAAAAATTAAAAATTACGGGGCATTATTTGTACTTTTACGGCGGAGAAGAGGTGAGACGTGACGCGTGACGGGCAGGAGATGGTGGCATTTGTCGTAATTTTTAATTTTTAATTGAATGCATGTTGCTGTTATTATTTTGAATTGGAACGGAAGGAAATACCTTGAGAAGTTTCTTCCTGCACTTATTCAATACAGCAAAGACGAAGCAGAGATCATCGTAGCCGATAATGCATCAACCGACGATTCAGTTGCTTTCCTCAAATCCTCCTACCCAGGTATCCGTATCATTCAGAATGCTGATAATGGGGGTTTTGCCCGAGGCTATAATCTTGCCCTCAGCCAGGTGAAATCTGACTATTATATCCTGCTTAATTCAGATATTGAAGTTACCGAAAACTGGATCACTCCGGTCATCGAACTGATGGGGCAGGATGAACTGATCGCAGCCTGCCAGCCTAAAATCCGTTCGTATCTTGAACCAAAGAAATTCGAATATGCCGGTGCAGCCGGGGGATTCATCGACAAATACGGCTATCCATTCTGCAGGGGGCGTATTTTCCTCTCCATCGAGGAGGATTACGGGCAATACGACGATGTTTGTGAAATTTTCTGGGCAACCGGCGCATGCATGTTTGTAAAGGCCAGCCTGTTTCACCAGTATGGTGGATTGGACGAAGATTTTTTCGCCCACATGGAGGAGATTGACTTTTGCTGGCGGTTGAAAAACAATGGCTATAAAATCATGTATTGTCCGGATTCCACCGTTTTTCACATTGGCGGAGGGACCTTGCCGAAGGCCTCCTGGCGCAAGACCTACCTGAACTTCCGTAATAATTTCTTCCTTCTCTATAAAAACCTCCCCGACGACCGCCTTGTCAGGGTTTTTGCAGTACGTTACCTGCTCGACACCATTGCCGCTTTCAAATTCCTCTTCCAGGCCGGTTTCAGGGATTTCTGGGCTGTAACCCGCGCACACTTAAGTTTCTACCGTTCATTTGGAAAAACAAAACAGAAAAGAAAATCCCTGAAACATGGATCCATGCAGGATGTTTATGGGAAGAATATCGTGGTGGAATATTATCTCAGGGGCAAACGGAAGTTTTCACAGTTAAATGTGAAATATTTTTATTCCAGCTGATAATTTACGCTATTTTGGTGATGAGGCTTTCGATGGCAAGCCTGTACGATTCCATCCCAAACCCAATGATGCTCCCTGTTACATAGGCACCCAGGTACGAAATGTGCCTGAAAGATTCCCGAGCAAAAGTGTTGGAAATATGAACTTCAACCACCGGGATTTTAATCGCTTTTACTGCATCCGCAAGGGCAACGGATGTATGGGTGTACCCTCCCGCATTGATGATGATCCCGTCGTAGAGAAACCCCGCATGTTGCATGGCATTGATCATTTCACCCTCAATGTTGCTCTGAAAATATTCTATGGAAATTTCATGATAATGGTTGCGCAATTTCTTCAGATATCTCTCGAATGACTGACTCCCGTATATTTCGGTTTCCCTGGTTCCCAGCAGGTTCAGGTTGGGGCCGTTGATAATCAAAAGTTTCATATCGTTGGATTAAAATACAAAGATAGGTGATTTATTTTGCCCTTATGCTATTTCATTATTCCGGTATTTTGTATTTTTGCATCGATACTTCTCCGCAGGGGGTGCCTTAAAACAAGGGCTGAGATTATACCCCAATAACCTGATCCGGGTAATGCCGGCGTAGGAAAAATGAAATACCATGAATACAAAAATCAAACCATGCCTCAGGCATGGAAAGTTTGCCGTCGTGCTCATTTACGGGCTGCTTATGTTTCAGTGCACTGTGATGGCTCAATTGACAATCTCCGGAATTATCATTGATAAAAAGGCGGGAACACCCCTTTCCGGGGCGCACTTATCCAGCGGAAATAATTCATTATCGGCGGTTTCCGATGGAAACGGACGGTTCAGGTTCGACCGTGTAAAACCGGGAGTTATCGCCTTCAGGGCATCTTTTATCGGGTTTAAAACATTCAATGCCACGATGACGATTCTCCACGACACAACGCTTCGCATCGAAATGGAAGGAAGCGCCCTGCTTGGCGACGAGGTCAACATCATCGCCACCCGTGCCCGGGATAAGTACCCGACCGCTTACTCCACCGTCTCAAACAAAGAGATCCGGACCGCAAACCTGGGCAAGGATATTCCTTACCTGATCCAGACCAGCCCCTCAACGGTGGTCACCTCCGATGCCGGCAACGGGGTGGGATATTCCTGTTTTAACATCCGCGGAACCGACCTCACCCGGATCAATGTCACCATCAATTCGATCCCGCTGAATGATGCGGAATCGCAGGGGGTCTGGTTTGTCGATCTTCCCGACATGGCCTCTTCAACCGAAAACATCCAGATACAGCGAGGGGTGGGAACATCAACCAATGGCGCAGGGGCGTTTGGAGCCTCTGTCAATTTCCTCACCTCCGACCTGCACCAGGATCCTTATGGTGAACTGAACCTTTCCGGGGGATCCTACAACACCTTCAAATCAACCCTTCGCTTCGGAACCGGGCTGATGACAAACAGATTCAGCGTTGACGGCAGATTGTCGTACATCCGTTCCGACGGATACATAGACCGTGCTTTTTCAAACCTGAAATCATTTTATTTCGCCGGAGGATACTATGGAAAGAATACAACCGTAAAACTGATAACCTTTTCAGGTTTCGAACATACCTACCAGGCCTGGGAAGGAGTTCCAAAAGACTCGCTCGCCACAAACCGCACCTACAATCCGGCCGGTGAATACGTGGATAAAAACGGCAAAACGGTTTATTATAACAATCAGACAGACAATTACCAGCAGGATCACTACCAGCTCCTATTCTCGCAATTGCTGACCAAAAACTGGAGCTTCAGCACGGCATTGCATTATACCAAAGGGAAGGGGTATTATGAAAATTACCAGGCAAACTCAGCTTTCTCCGATTATGGCCTCGACAATGTGATTATCAGCAATGATACTATATCAACAACCAACCTGGTTAACCGTAAAATGATGGACAATGATTTTTACGGCATCACCTTTTCCACAAACTACACCCTGCCCGACAAGCTGAAAGCCACCCTGGGAGGGGCATGGAACCGGTATTACGGGCAGCATTACGGCAAGGTGATCTGGGCAGAATATGCAACAAACGGCGACAACGACCGCAACTGGTATTACAATACCGGATTGAAAAAGGATTTCAACATCTATGGCAAAGCCTCATTCCAGGTTCTTAAGAAACTGAATCTCTTTGCCGACCTTCAGTACCGTTATGTGAGTTACAAAATGGAGGGAACCCTGGATAACCTGCGAACCCTTGACCAGTTGCATCTCTTTAATTTTTTCAACCCCAAGGGAGGCATTTTCTTCGAACCTGGAAAGCATCACGAACTCTATTTTTCCGTTGGGGTTGCAAACCGCGAACCGAGCAGGGATAATTACAAAGATGCCGACCCAGGGAAGGAACCAACTTACGAAACCCTGTATGACTATGAACTGGGGTATACATTTCGCATACCCGGTTTTACCCTGGCAGCCAATGCCTATTACATGGCGTATCACAACCAGCTGGTGCTCACCGGTGAAATAAACAATGTGGGAGAGGCTGTGATGGTCAATGTGCCGAACAGTTACCGGCAGGGCATTGAAATCTCAACCGCCATGGAGTTTTTCAGGAAGAAGATCACCTGGAACCTCACTGCGACCCTCAGCAGCAACAAGATCAAAGATTTCACGCAGTATGTCGACCTCTATACGGCCGACTGGATCTACACCGGCCAGCAGAGCACCTCCCTTGGAAAAACAAACCTCTCCTTTTCTCCGGCGGTCACAGCAGGAAGTGTAATCACCTTCAATCCGGTCCCGCAGTTTTCCTTCGGGCTCAATTCGAAGTATGTCGGCAAACAGTATATCGACAACACCTCCAATGAAGAACGGTCTCTGAAGGCATACTTTGTGAACGGATTATTTGCCTCATATTCGGTAAAAACGAAACTTTTTGAGGAGATAGGATTTAACGTTGCAGTTAACAACCTCCTGAACCGGAAATATGAAACAAACGCCTGGGTATACCCCTACTACCTTGGGAACACCTATGGTGAGTCCAACGGTTACTTCCCCCAGGCAATGATCAATTTCCTCGTCGGAGTTTCGATAAAGATTTAAAGATGCCTTCTTCGTGAGTCTGCGTGATATATTAATTTTGGGTATTAGGCAAAAATTTATTAAAATTGCATTGTATTCCAATGGATCTTTGCTAAAAATCAATCCTATGAAAACTACAATTATTAAATCACTGGCAATGACAGGGTTAATCCTCATTGCTTTCTCGGTATTCAGCCAGCAATCGGTCGTGGATCTGACGACACCCCTCTCGGTTGATCCAAATGTGAAAATTGGAAAACTCGACAATGGACTTGTCTATTACATCCGGCAAAATAAAAAACCGGAAAAACGGGTTGAACTGAGACTTGTGGTGAATGCCGGTTCAATTCTCGAGAATGATGACCAGCAAGGGCTTGCCCACTTTATGGAACATATGAACTTCAATGGAACAAAGACTTTTCCAAAGAATGAACTGATTGATTTCCTGCAGAAAACGGGGGTGAAGTTTGGCGCCGACATAAACGCCTACACGAGTTTTGATGAGACTGTATATATGCTGCAGCTCCCTACGGATGACTCGACCCTTATAGGAAAAGGCTATACCGTGCTGGAGGATTGGGCGCACAATGCGGTTCTGGATGACAAAGAGATTGATAAAGAGCGTGGCGTCATCACCGAAGAATGGCGGCTTGGTTTGGGGGCCCGGGACCGGATGATGAAGAAATTTTTCCCTGTGATCTTCAAAGGGTCTAAATATGCCGATCGCATCCCGATTGGAAAAATTGATGTGATCGAAAACTTCAAACACCAGACGTTAAAAGATTTCTACCGCGACTGGTACCGCCCCAATCTGCAGGCAGTTGTGCTGGTCGGGGACATCGACCCGGCAAAAGCCGAAGCGCAGATCAAAGCACATTTCGGGAACATACCGAATCCTGCAAATCCCAGGGAACGAACAACCTTTGACATCCCTGACAACACTGAGCCCCTCATTGCCATCACCACCGATAAGGAAGCTACCGATAATTTCGTTCTTGTGTTCTACAAACATCCGCTCAGCCCCGATAAGACCCTGGGTGATTTCCGCGATAAGATCATGGCAGAACTCTATACCGGGATGCTTAACAACCGCTTCAACGAAATTTCGCAGAAACCCGAATCACCTTATGTTTTTGCCGGAGCAGATTATGGCCGGTTCCTCTCAAGGAACAAGGATGCCTTCATGATCAACGCCATGACCAAGGAGAGCCAGATTGATAAAAGTCTTGAAGTTTTACTGGCCGAAAATGAACGCGTGAAACGATTCGGATTTACACAGACAGAACTTGACCGGCAGATCCAGGAACTCTTAAGTCAATATGAAAAGAGCGCCAAAGAATTTGACAAAACCGAGTCAAACAGGTTCTGTTCCGAATATGTGAGCAATTACCTGTCTCAGGATGCAATCCCGGGGGCACAGAAACAATTCAAGTACCTCAAGAACCTTCTTCCCGGAATCAAACTGTCTGATATCAACGACCTTGCAAAACAATGGGTCACCGACAAAAACCTTGGCCTCGTGGTCATGGCTCCTGAAAAAGCCGGCGTGAAGGTGCCTACCCAGGATGAGATCCTTTCAATCATCCGTGATTCGAAAACGAAAGCCTTAACTGCTTATGTAGATAATTTCAGGGAGGAACCCCTCGTACAGGGTAAACTGATACCGGGCAAAATAACCGGCCGCAAGGATGACAAGGAGCTTGGCATAACCGAACTTACCTTATCCAACGGGGTCGTGGTCGCACTGAAACCTACCACCTTCAAAAACGATGAAATCCTGATCTCTGCATATAGTCCCGGGGGAAATTCTCTCGTCCCAGACAAGGATTTCCTTTCGGCAAACTATGCCACGCAGATTATCGACATGAGCGGAGCCGGCAATTTTAACAATGTTGAACTTGAAAAGAAACTGAAAGGCAAGAACATCCGGCTTAATCCTTACATTGATGATGTGAAGGAGGGTTTCACGGGAAATTCAACCCCAAAGGATTTTGAAACCATGATGCAGCTCGTTTATCTCTATTTTGACCAGCCGAGAAAGGATACCACTGCATTCAAAGCTTTCATGTCGCAGATGGAGAACCAGATGAAATTCATGAAGAGCAGTCCAATCATGACTTTCTATGATACCCTGTTTAAAGTTGTCTTTCCGGGCTACAAGCGCATGATCATTTTCCCGACACCGGCGCAACTGAGCGAAGTAAACCTCGACCAGGCCTATAAAATTTACAGGGAGCGTTTTGCCGATGCCAGTGATTTCAAATTTTTCCTCGTCGGGAACTTCTCGATTGATTCAATTTCACCATTTATTGAACAATATTTCGGAAGTCTTCCGGCACTGAAACACAATGAGACCTGGAAAGACACTTCTCCCAAAGCTGCTGAAGGCATAACGAACCTCACCGTTTACAAGGGAACCGATCCGCAGGGTATGGTCGGGCTGGTGATGCCTGAGAAATTCATTTGGAATGAAAAGAATGTTCTTGATATGAACATGATCAAGGAGGTTATCAGCATTAAGCTGATCGAGGTGATACGGGAAAAGATGAGCGGGGTTTACTCTCCCCAGGTCATGGTGAACCTCGACCAATACCCCGTTCCAACCGTTCAGACGATGGTTATGTTTGGCTGTTCGCCCAAAGCCGCCGAAAAACTCACTAAAGCTGTTTTTGGCGAAATAAAGAAGATCAGGAAGAATGGCCCGACGGAAGTGGATCTGAACAAGGCCAAGGAAGCGCTGATCCGTGCAAGGGAAACAGATCTTGAAAAGAACGAGTTCTGGCTGAGGAAAATCGAATCCCTTTATTTCAACAATGATGCCAGGAACAACATTTCCACCTTTAAAGACCGCGTGAATGCTGTAACCATTACAGACCTGAAACTAGCCGCATCAACCTACCTGAAACCGGAGCACTATATACGTGTCGTGCTGATGCCCGAAAAGAAATAGATGGAGAAATCAGTCAACATACGCAATAAACGGGCTTCACACGAGTATTTCCTGATCCAGGAGGTTACTGCCGGCATCCAGCTTACAGGCACGGAGATCAAATCCATCCGCGATGGTACGGCATCCATTGCGGATGCTTACTGCACTTTCACCGGAAGCGAACTTTTTGTACGAAACATGCACATTGCCGAATATTCCTTTGGAACGCATTACAATCATGAACCAAAACGCGACCGAAAACTCCTGCTGACGAAACGTGAGCTGAAAAAATTTTCTGTAAAAGTCAAGGAGCGGGGTTTTACCATCATCCCGGTTCTCCTGTTTATCAACCCAAACGGGCTTGCTAAACTTACCATCGCCCTTGCCCGGGGCAAGCATGCATACGACAAGCGGGAAACGCTGAAGCAAAAGGATCATCAGCGGGAGATGGAGAGGCATTAGGATTTACGATTTACGATTGACGATTTACGATTGACGATTGACGATTGACAAATGACAGTTGAATTTAATTTTACATTTTAATTTTATTTATGAAAAAACATAAACTGATTTTTTTGACGATAATCACTTTCGCACTATATTTTCCCTGCTCCTTATCCGCCCAGGAAAAGCAACCGCCTCCCGGAAACGGAGGAATCATCAAGTGGTACTCTTTTGAGGAGGCCTACCAGATGAATAAAAAGAAACCGAAGAAAATATTCATCGATGTCTTTACCGAATGGTGCGGCTGGTGCAAAAAGATGGATGCGGAGACCTTTACCGACCCGACCATCGCAAAATACATGAGCAAACATTTTTATTGCGTCAAGTTTGATGCGGAACGCAAGGACACGATTGTACTGGACGGCCAGACATTCGTGAACCCGAACCCGACGAGCAAGAGAAGCACCCATAAACTCGCCAGTGAACTGCTCCGGGGCCAGATGTCATATCCTTCCTATGTTTTCCTGAATGAAAAAGGACAGGAACTCACGGTGGTTGCCGGTTACCAGAAAGCACAGGATTTTGAGGGGGTTATCAACTACTTCGGTGAAGATGCCTATTTGAAATCAACGTGGGAAGAGTACCGGGCAACCTTCAAGGGAACCATCAAATAAAAAAAGGCTGCCTATGGCAGCCTTTTTTCAGGGTGGAAGATGGGGCTTGAACCCACGACCTATAGATCCACAATCTATCGCTCTAACCAACTGAGCTACGACCACCATGTTTGATTTTGCAAAAGTACAAAAAAAATATATCTGACAAACCACAATTCGCATTCTTCAGGTGATTTTTAAAAAGCGCATCGCCGTCCCTTCAGGTTCACTCAGTTCCCTGGCATGGAAAAGGTTCAAAAATAACCGTCTTGGCTTTGGATCGCTTGTGTTTATCTTGATTGCGGCATGCATAGCCTGCCTTGGGTACCTGATCACTCCCGATTCAACACCCTATGCCAACGACCAGTACCTGGAGCTGGGACTGAAAAAACCAGGTTTTTCGGTGACCATGCTGCCGGTAAAAAGCCATATTCCCGCGCAGAGCCATTCAATTGTCAGGACAATGATCTCCGGTAAAAGGGGAAATGCGCAGCTCATACCCATCCGCTCGTATTCCTTCAGGGGTAACCATATCTTGTACCTCGAATTCGGAGCCCTCCCCGGGGAGGCCTCCCTGGTGAAAATATTGCCGTTGAACGCAGTGGAACCACCGGTAAAAAAAACTTTCTGGGTTGGAAGTGATCGTTTCGGACGCGATTATCTCAGTGAGCTTATGATCGGCACCCGCGTCAGCCTCTCAGTCGGGCTCATTTCCGTGATCATCTCGCTGGTCATCGGAATCTTTGCCGGGGCCATCGGCGGATATTACCGCGGTTGGATCGACAACCTGATCATGTGGCTGATCAACGTGGTATGGTCCATCCCAACGCTGTTGCTGGTCATTGCGATCACGTTTGCACTTGGAAAAGGCTTCTGGCAGGTATTCATCGCGGTGGGGCTGACCATGTGGGTTGAAGTTGCCCGCGTGGTTCGGGGACAGATTCTGGGCATCCGTGAAAAAGAGTATGTCGAAGCGGCAAGAGCACTGGGGTTTTCCGACTTCAGGATCATTTTCCACCACATCCTTCCCAATGTGATGGCCGCGGTAATTGTGATATCCGCCGCCAATTTTGCCTCAGCCATCCTGATGGAAGCCGGGTTGAGTTTCCTTGGTCTTGGAGTGCAGCCGCCTGTGCCTTCCTGGGGATCCATGATCAAGGAAAATTACGGGTACATCGTACTCGACTACGCCTACCTTGCTATCCTGCCCGGCATCGCGATCATGATGATGGTACTTGCTTTCATGCTGATGGGAAACGCTCTGCGTGACGCCCTTGACGTTCGCATGACGGGAGTTTAATACCTGATTTTTTTCGGTTCTGTGCTGCCGCAGTGGACAGGCCCTTTCTCGTGACAATTTCCTTTGTTGAAAAACAGCTTGAGGGAAAAGTAAAAATCAAATCCTGTCAAATCAGAGAAATGGAAGAAGCCCCCGAGCTTGTCGGTTCCAACCGTCAGCCAGTAGTACCTGATGGCCAGGCCCATCCTGGCCAGTTGCCAGTTATAAAAGGAGATGGGCATGCTTGCTTCAAATGCCCTGGTTTCATAACGCGGTGCAATCGAAACTTCTGCCGGCCTGGATATCGCAGCTTTGGAAATTGGAAACCCCAGTATCAGGCTGGCATTGACGTACCAGTACTCACGGAAATGGTAGTCAAACTGGGCGCTCAACGCGGAGGGAAGCCACAACGTAAAATGATTTCCCGCATACGCAGAAGTCGTGTTGCCATAAAATTTGTAGCTGATTGTATCCAGAAACTGGTTGATCGTTCCAAATTTCATCCCCGTTACATTTTCCCAGTAAGAAGGCCGGTTATCAATCTTCATTTTGACTGCATTGTTTGAAAAATCAATGCCCCCGACATCAATCAGGGCCACCCCGACCCTGTAAAGGTAATCTTCGTATGGCTGAGCACACAGGGAATTGAAATACTGGGTCTGGTGAGGCCGTGTGAGCCTTGTATAGGTTATACCCGCATCCACCCCAAAGCCACCGCCTTTGAACAAGGGTGAGATCATCGGGGTATTTGCATCGTAATTGATCGGCAGGGAAAAACCCATTTCTGCAGTCATATTTTTGATATCCACGGTTGAATCATTTGGAATGTTATAATTCAACTGATTGGTATTTATGTACATACCGCCAACTCCAAGGAGCCGTTTCACTGAGATTCCACCCGACAGTATATTAAAACCACGTGCATAAAATGTGTTGCTATAACTGATACCTATCTCAGCCCACGACAACCCTGTTGCCTTGATAGGGCCATGGTCGTTGTAAGTGATATTTTGCTGGGGTTTATAGTTAATACCCAGGTAAATAAAATTTGCGAGGTCATATGGTACATTAACCAAAGAAACCACGGTCCTGACCGAAGTCGTCAATGCAAATGCATGCGGTCCCCAGATCAGCATCGCTCCCGGCCCGTTGACACGCGTTTGAACGAAAGCATTCTTATGCGTCGTGCTGCTATAATGATAAAAATTACGGACTTCAGTCCCATAATCTTCCGGATGGGTTGGCCATTGGTATCCTGATTTAAACAAATTGGTAAAACGGTATTCAGACTTTTTCATGTACAGATAGTTGTTCTGCACGAACACATCCATCCCCAGTAGTTGAATTTCAAGATAGGTTTTTGAATTATGAAGCGCACTCGGGTTCAATTGAAGTCCGTTGATACCGGCATAATTGCCTAATGTCGTTCCAAGCATCTCCTGTCCTGAAACTGAGATGTTTTTTAACAGAAGGATTAAGACCAAGGCTATAAAACGGTTGAGGCGCATCAGATCATTCTTTATTTCAGCGAGTGAAATCGAGCAGGCTGGTTTCTGATCAGCAATTCAGATAATCTTTAAACGAAAGGGGTCCGGTAATATTACAATTTGCTAATTTTGCAGTCATAATTTAAAACTTAACGTATGGCAACTATCGCATTAAAAGGAAACCCAATTCATACCATCGGTTTACTTCCTGAAGTGGGGACAAAGGCCCCCGACTTCCTGTTAACAAAGACAGATCTTTCTGACATTTCGTTGTCTGGGTTTCCAGGTAAAAAAATCATTTTGAACATTTTCCCAAGCCTTGACACCGGCGTTTGTGCGACTTCAGTAAGGAAATTCAACGCCGAAGCGGTAAAACATCCCGATACCGTGGTCTTATGTGTTTCAAAAGATCTCCCTTTCGCACATGCCCGCTTCTGTGTTGCCGAAGGTCTGACGAATGTTGTTCCCGCCTCGGAACTCCGGAATCACAATTTCGGCGATTATTATGGTGTTTTGATCATCGATGGTCCCATGGCCGGGCTTTTTTCACGCGCAGTGGTGGTGCTTGATGAAACGGGATTTGTCATTTACAGCGAACAGGTACCCGACATCGTTCAGGAGCCCGATTATGAAGCAGCTTTGGCTTCGCTGAAGTAACAATTCGAAAAAAAGTGTAACTTTGCACTCCTTTTTCAGGGGGATCCTCCATGCGGGTGTGGCGTAATTGGTAGCCGCGCAAGACTTAGGATCTTGTGCCTTCGGGCGTGGGGGTTCGAGTCCCTTCATCCGCACAAAAATTTTTGTACACCAATTCAAGAACATTTTCATGAAGATTACCAAAGAGAGTACCGGAACACTGACTGCCCTGCTTAAATTCGAGATCGGCCCCGATGATTATGCGGCTGCTGTTGAAAAACAAATCGGGGATTACAAACGCAAAGCGAACATTCCGGGTTTCAGGCCCGGTCACATTCCCACCGGCCTGATTAAAAAAATGTACGGCAAGGCAATCCTGGCCGATGAAGTCAACAAACTTATTTCCGACAACCTGGTAACTTATATCAGGGATGAAAAAATCGACATCCTTGGCAACCCTTTGCCAAGTTTGGAAAAAAATTCAGCCATTGATTTTGACAACCAGGAGTCGTTCGAATTCTATTTTGATCTTGGCCTGGCCCCTGAATTTACCATACCGGTTGACCAGGACCTGCAGATCGAAAATCATATCATCACCGTTGACGACGGGATGGTGGACAAATACATCGAGGATACCCGCAAACGGTTTGGCAAACCTGCCATCATAGAACCGGTTGCAGCAATTGTTCCCGGGGATGGACAGGCTGAAGATACCGGGGCAAAACCCGAAGAGGCTGTTGTTGAATCAGAAGAATTACCTGCGGAACCCGCTGAACCTGCCATGGAACCTGCAGAAATGAATCCTGCATTCTTTGAGATGGTTTACCCGGGGCTTGACCTCCAGACAGAAGAAGATTTTCGTGAGCAGGTGAGAAAAGATGCCGCTATGAGTTTTGCCGCTGAAACGGATAAGCTCCTGTTCAACAACATCACCGATGCACTGGTAAAGAACACCGAACTTCCTTTGCCCGACGAGTTTCTGAAGAGGTGGCTTCTTGAAAACAACGAGGGCAAATATACCCCCGAAGAGATCGAAAAGAACTATGCCTCTTTTGCCGAATCGATGAAATGGCAGCTCATCGAGAACAAGCTGATCAAAGAAAACGGGATTGAAGTAAGGGATGAAGATATCCGGAATTACTTCAGGACATACATCCTGCGTCAAATCAACATGCCGGATATGGATCCGGATATGCAGAAGCGCTATGAGTCGATCGTCGATACCTTCATGCAAAACAAGGAACAGGTGCAACGCATCAACGACCAGCTTTACAATGCCAAAATGATGGACTTCTTTAAATCCACCATGACCTTCCATCCAAAGGAAATTTCCTATGATGACTATATTAAACTCGCAGCTGCCAGTCACGGACACGACCATGACCATGAGCACGACCATGATCACGACCACGACCACGACCACGATCACGACCATGACCACGATCACGACCACGATCACGACCACAAACATTGATAATTTCAACAAAAAAAACGCAGTAAAATGGACGAATTCTCAAAATATGCCATCGGGCACAAAGGCATCAGCAGCCTGACCCTGGCAAAATATAAATCCATATCATCCAATTATATTTCACCGACAATTATTGAAGAAAGACAGTTGAATGTTGCCACCATGGATGTTTTTTCACGTCTGATGATGGACCGCATCATTTTCCTGGGCGTTCCCATCGATGATTATGTTGCCAACATCATCCAGGCGCAACTGCTTTTTCTCGAATCGGTTGACTCGCACAAGGATATACAGATCTACCTGAACACTCCCGGCGGCTCGGTTTATGCAGGCCTTGGCATTTACGACACCATGCAGTACATCAACCCGCATGTTGCAACCATCTGCACGGGGATGGCCGCCTCCATGGGCGCAATCCTTCTTTGCGCCGGTGAAAAAGGCAAACGAACAGCGCTGAAGCATTCACGGATCCTCATTCACCAGCCGATGGGCAGCGCGGAAGGCCAGGCTTCAGATATCGACATCACCGCCCGTGAAATTCAGAAGCTCAAGAAAGAGCTCTATGAAATAATCTCCCTTCATTCGGGCCAGCCTCATAAAAGGATTCTTAGAGATGCTGACCGCGATTACTGGATGACCAGCGAAGAAGCCCGCGAATACGGCATGATCGATGAAATCCTGGTCCGCACGAAAAAAGAAAATTAACATGGCCAAGTCACCTGACAAATGCTCTTTTTGCGGCCGGTCAAAGCGGGAAACCAGGATGCTGATTGCCGGTCTCGAAGGCCACATTTGCGACAGTTGTGTTCAGCAGGCGCAGATCATCCTTCAGGAGGAACTGGCAACGGAGAAAAGGAAAGATGTTCCCGATTTTTTACTGATAAAACCAATCGAAATCAAAAAGTATCTTGATCAGTTCGTGATTGGCCAGGATGAGGCAAAAAAGGTGATTTCAGTGGCTGTATACAACCACTACAAGCGTTTATCCCACGCCAAGGAAGCAAAGGAGGACGATGTTGAAATCGAAAAATCGAACATTGTCATTGTTGGTGAAACAGGTACCGGTAAAACATTGCTGGCGCGGACGGTGGCTAAAATGCTCCACGTGCCATTCTGCATTGCAGATGCGACAGCACTAACCGAAGCAGGATACGTTGGAGAAGATGTGGAAAGCATCCTCTCCCGGCTGCTGCAGGTTGCCGATTACAATGTTGCCGCAGCCGAACGTGGCATTATTTTCATTGATGAGATTGATAAAATCGCGAGAAAAGGTGATAATCCTTCCATAACCCGCGATGTAAGCGGTGAAGGGGTGCAGCAGGCGCTCCTGAAAATGCTCGAAGGAGCCATTGTCAATGTGCCGCCCCAGGGTGGAAGAAAACATCCTGAACAAAAAATGATCCAGATCAACACCCAGAATATCCTGTTCATTACCGGCGGAGCGTTCGACGGCATTGAGAAGAAGATCTCAAGCCGGCTCCAGACCAATAAAATCGGGTATAAAGCAGACAGGAAACATGAAAATGTCGATAAGGACCACATCCTTGAATATATAACACCCGTCGACCTGAAAGCATTCGGACTCATTCCCGAACTCGTTGGCAGGTTGCCGATCGTAACCTATATGCACACCCTCGACCAGGCCACTCTTCGCCGGATTCTCACCGAGCCGAAGAATTCGCTCATCAGGCAATACACCAAACTCTTTGAATTGGATAACATCAAGGTTGTTTTCGATGAGGATGCATTGAATTTCATTGTTCAGAAAGCCATTGAGTTCAAGTTGGGCGCCCGCGGACTGCGGTCAATCCTTGAAGGGATCATGAACGATGCCATGTTTGAACTGCCATCGAAAAGCAACATCAAATCTTTCCATGTAACCGCAACATTTGTTGAGGAGAAGTTCAGGAAAACCAGTATGGCACGGTTAAAGGTTGCCTGATACCAAACCCGCTGTTTTTTCGTTATCCGAATGAACTTATGAACAGGGAAGCCAATGCGTAAAGGAGTCCTCATCTTCGTTTCATTGCTGTTCTGCCGGGTTCTTGTCTTTTCACAGGATACTACCAAAACAGTCCATTCAACACAAGTAGTTGAAGGCGATACCATTGCTCTGGTTGATATAAAGCCCGTCGTCATTTTCCCCCCTGCCCCGGTTCAAACCCAGAGCAAGAGGGCCGCTGCCCGGTATGACAAACTGGTGTATAATGTTAAAAAGGTTTACCCGTATGCAAAACTTGCAGGCAAACAGCTGGCAATGTATAAAGCAGTCCTGGATACGATCCCGACAGAAAAGGAACGTAAAATATATATGAAAAAAGCTGAAAAAGACCTTGAAAGTAAATTTGGCGACGAGCTTAAAGATCTTACTTTTTCACAGGGAAAAATCCTGATCAAGCTGGTTTACAGGGAGACAGGCAACTCCACCTTCGATATCGTGAAAGAACTCCGGGGAAAATTCACCGCGTTTATATGGCAAACCATGGCAAGACTCTTCGGTTATGATCTGAAATCCGATTATGATCCCGGCGGCAGCGACCAGGCAATTGAACAGATTGTTCTGATGATCGAAGCCGGAGCAATTTAGTTTTTAGATTGATTGAATAACCATAACTTTACAGGCGAATCACGAAAACCGGATGAAGCTATCAATCGTAATCGTTAATTACAACGTCAAATATTTCCTGGAGCAATGTCTTCATTCAGTTCAAAATGGCTGTAATGGAATAGAAGTGGAAATTTTCGTGGTTGACAACGACTCGGTGGATGGTTCGGTCAAGATGGTCAAAGATAAGTTCCCTGATATTCATCTTATTGAAAATAAGGAAAACAAAGGCTTTTCATCTGCAAACAACCAGGCAATCCGCAGATCAAAAGGTGAATATGTGCTGCTTCTCAACCCCGATACCATTGTTGAAGATGACACGCTGCGCAAGGTTGTCGATTTCATGGACCAGCATCCGGATGCGGGTGGACTCGGCGTGAAGATGCTCGATGGAAAGGGAAAGTTCCTTCCTGAAAGCAAACGTGGACTGCCATACCCCTCCGTTGCATTTTTCAAGGTTTTCGGGCTCTCCTCGCTTTTCCCAAAATCGAAATTGTTCAGCACCTATCACCTGGGTTACCTTGACAAGGATGAAACCCATGTGGTGGATGTGCTTGCAGGTGCCTTCATGCTGGTACGGAAAAAAGTACTGGATAAGATCGGGTTGCTCGACGAGGAATTTTTCATGTATGGCGAAGACATCGACCTGAGTTTCCGGATCACAAAAGCAGGTTATAAAAATTACTATTATCCCGGTACCAGGATCATCCATTATAAAGGTGAAAGCACCAAGAAGGGCAGCCTGAATTATGTTTTTGTGTTTTACAATGCCATGATCGTGTTTGCCAGGAAGCATTTCTCCAGGGAGAATGCCCGCATCTTTTCGGTGATGATCAACATTGCCATCTATTTTCGTGCATTTATCTCCATTCTTACGCGCTTTTTCAACCGGCTCATCCTTCCTCTCTCTGATGCCCTGCTCATTTTTGCGGGCATCTTTTTTATCAAGGATTACTGGGAACGACATTTCATTTTTCCCGATGGAGGGCATTATCCTTATGCTTTCATGCATGTAGCAGTTCCTGTTTACCTGTTGACCTGGCTCTTATGCATATACCTGAGCGGAGGGTATGACAGACCGATCCGGTTGAGACGCATCGTTCAGGGAATGATTGCCGGCACCCTGATCATCCTGGTGGTATATTCCCTGTTAAATGAAAGCTACCGGTTTTCCCGTGCGCTCATCATTCTCGGGGCAGTCTGGGGAACCATGATCATGCTGGCCGAACGGTTCCTGCTGCATTATTTCAATATTTCAGGATATAAGCTTAACTCCGAAAAAAACAAACGTTTCGTCATCATTGGGGAAAAAGATGAGTCGGAGCGTGTTTCCGAACTGCTTCAGCAAACCGGTATGAACCCTTCATTCACCGGGCTGGTAAGTTACCACCATCACCGGAATAACTCCAATGGCTTTATCGGTCACATGGGGCAAATAAAAGAAATAATTACCATTCATAAAATCAATGAAGTGATTTTCTGTGCCAAAGATGTGCCGGCCCAGGTGATCATCGACATGATGTCGGAGTTGAAAAATGAACAGGTCGACTATAAGATTGCACCGCCCGAAAGCCTCTCCATCATCGGGAGTAATTCAATCAACACCTCGGGCGATTTGTATGTAATTGACATAAATGCCATTGTAAAAAGATCAAACAGGAGAAACAAACGAATGCTTGATTTCCTGGTTGCCTTTTCCCTGCTTGCTTTGTATCCTGTAGCCTTGTTTATGGTCAGAAATCCTCTTGGATTGCTTCGGAATATCTTTTCCGTTCTGGTTGGCTTTAAATCCTGGATCGGCTTCACCTCACACACCGAAAATGAGGCCAGCAGGCTTCCCGAGATCAAACACGGAGTCCTAAATCCGCTGGACGCTTTTCAGAATAAAAATGTTCCGGAGGAGACAACCGCCCGCCTCGATCTCCTCTATGCCCGTGATTATAAATTGACCAACGATTTAAACATCATCCTCAAAGGGTTCAGAAATTTAGGCAGGATTTGACAGTTATTTATATTTTAGAACGGTTCAAAATAAGAAAAAGCGTTACCTTTGCATAAACTCAATAAGTCATTTGTATATGTCAAATTATGAGGTAGTTGTACCAAAACTTGGCGAAAGTATCATCGAAGCGACCATCACCAAATGGTTAAAGAACGAAGGGGATATGATCCACGAGGATGATTCCATTGTCGAAATCGCCACAGATAAAGTCGATTCTGAAATTCCGTCGCTTGTTTCGGGGAAATTGGTAAAAAAGTTATTCAAGGAAGGTGACCTAGTCCCCGTCGGTGCCGTTTTTGCCATTATTGACACCGCCGGGGAGAAAGCGGTTCTTCCTGAAAGCAAAGTTTCTGTGGAAGAAAAACAGGCGGATTCCTGCCAGGCGGAACCAACCATTGCCGCATTGTCCGCGAATCCTGTAGTTATTGGAGAGACAGAAGACAAGTCACATCCTGAAACAGGTTCATTTTCAGGAACACGATTCTACTCCCCCCTTGTGCGCAGCATTGCCCTCCAGGAAAACATCTCCTTTACGGAACTGGATGGAATATCCGGAACGGGAAAAGATGACAGGCTTACCAAGCAAGACTTGCTGAATTACCTGAAAGACCGGCAGCAGGGGATTAAACCAGTAGAAAACCAGGCACAAACTCTTGCAGCCTCCGCTCCGGTTGTGGCTCCGCAAGCTATTCAGCAAATAATCCCCGGTGAGGATCGCATGGTTGAGATGGACCGCATCAGGCAACTGATTGCCAGCCACATGGTAAAATCTGTCCAAACATCGGCACATGTTACTTCGTTCCAGGAAGTGGATATGACCCGCGTGGTTCAATGGCGTGATAAAAACAAGGAGGCGTTCCTTAAAAGGGAAAATGAAAAGCTCACTTTTACCCCGGTGTTTATTGAAGCGATTGCAAAAGCGGTCAGGGATTTTCCACTGGTGAATGTTTCCGTTGACGGAACCAAGGTGATCATTCATAAGAGCGTAAACATCGGCATGGCGGTATCCCTGCCAAACTTCAACCTCATCGTTCCTGTCATTCGCAATGCTCATGAAAAAAGCCTGCTGGGCATTGTCAAAACTGTAAACGACCTCGCACAGCGTGCGCGCATCAGCAAACTGGTACCCGATGAAATTTCAGGCGGCACTATTTCGCTTACCAACCTGGGTTCTTTTGGAACTCTCATGGGAACCCCCATCATCAACCAGCCGCAAACGGCAATCGTTGCAGTTGGTGCTATAAAAAAACGGGCGGTGGTGATTGAAACTCCCGATGGCGACACCATTGCCATCAGGCCCATCATGATGATGTCGGTAACCTATGACCACCGGGTCATCGACGGGGCACTCGGAGGCCAGTTTCTCAACAGCCTGGTACACCATCTCGAAACTTTTGACAACAACCAAACAATTTAATGGAACTCAACCTGACCAAACCAATCGCATTTTTTGATCTTGAAACCACAGGTATCAAAGTTGCAACAGACCGCATCGTAGAGATTAGCATTGTCCGCCAGCAGGTCGATGGTACCACTAAAATAGAAACCCTGCGGATCAATCCTGAAATGCCGATCCCCCCTGAGGTTACAGCAATACATGGAATTTCGGATGCCGACGTAAAGGATTGCCCGACATTTAAACAGGTTGCCCGTGAACTTGCCCAGTTTCTTGATAATTGCGACCTTGCCGGGTATAATTCCAATCACTTCGACATCCCGCTTTTGGTGGAGGAATTTCTGAGAGCTGAAATCGATTTTGATCTTAAAGGCAGGCGGTTTGTAGATGTTCAGAATATTTTTCATAAAATGGAACCACGCAACCTGGCTGCCGCTTACAAGTTCTATTGTTCCAAAGAGCTGGTGAATGCGCACAGTGCTGAAGCCGATACCATGGCCACTTTTGAAATCCTGAAAGCACAGCTGGATCGTTATGCCGAAGTGACTTTCAAGGACAGAAAAGGAAACATGACCCAACCTGTAATCAACGACATCAAAGCGCTGAGCGATTTTTCCTACGCCACAAAAGCAGTTGACCTCATCGGGCATATCGTTTATAATGATAAGAATGTGGAGGTATTCAATTTCGGCAAGCACAAAGGCAAAGCGGTTACCCAGGTATTCAATGATGAACCTTCTTATTACAGCTGGATGATGAAAGGCGAGTTTCCTTTATCAACCAAAAAAGTGCTGACAGTTTTAAAACTCAGGAGCAACAGCAATACCTCGGTAAAACTTGACTTGTTTTAACCTTTCCTGCAACTATCATGAAAATTATCTGCATCGGGCGCAATTATGTTGACCATATCAGGGAACTCAACAACAGCATCCCCCCGTCCCCGGTATTTTTCCTGAAACCCGACACATCACTGCTCATCCGTAACCGGCCGTTTTATTATCCTTCATTTTCGAACGAGATCCACTATGAAGCAGAACTTGTACTGAAAATATGCAAGGTTGGAAAGAACATTCAGAAAAAGTTTGCGCCAGCCTATTATGAGGAAATAGGGATTGGCCTGGATATGACCGCACGGGACCTGCAGGAGGCCGCAAAGGAAAAGAGGCTCCCTTGGGCCATTGCGAAAGGATTTGACCAATCGGCCCCTATAGGCAACTTTCTTCCTAAAACACGTTTCAGTGATCTGAAAAACATCCGCTTTCGGCTCGACCTGAATGGAACAACCGTCCAGCAAGGTAATTCAGGGCTGATGATGTACGATTTCGACGACATCATTGCCTATATTTCAACATTCATGACCCTCAGGACAGGAGATTATATTTTTACCGGTACACCCGCCGGGGTCGGACCAGTCAAAATCGGGGATAAACTGGATGGCTGGATCGAAGATGAGCACCTTTTATCCTGCCTGGTCAAATGACAAAAAAGGGAATCTTAGGCACTTAGTTCACATAGAAGCACTTAGAAAAGAGATTACTAGGTGATTCTTAGTGTCCTTAGCGCCTGAGTGGTAATGAAAGCCGACCTTCCGGAACAGGTTAATTCAAAACAATATCCTCTATAACGATTGATCCGGCTTCCTTGTTAAGGGTGTTCATGATTTTAGTGCGGGCAAACAGCAGTTCATTCCGCAGTGCAGCCGAATTAACTTTTACGTAAAGTACCTTGTTGCGGATATGCAACTGGCTGGTATTCCTGGCAACCATCTCCCCCACCACCTTCTCCCAACTCTGGATTACTTTTGCCTGGCTCAGTTTGTCACGCAGGTGAAAAGTCTCCAGGAACTCTTCAATTGCAGCTTTTAAAGGCTTTTCGTTCGATTTTCTCATAAAATTATTCCGGATGCTAAGATAGGGAATCATTCAGTCACTTAACAGGTGCGGGAGGGATGTTGAAAATTTCATGATCAATATCCATGGAATCAAAGATGGAAATGATCCTTTCCCTGCTTGTATCGGTAATAAAGACCTGTCCGAAACTGTTCTCACTTACCAGTTTGATAAGTTGTGACACCCGCAAATCATCGAGTTTATCAAAGACATCATCAAGCAGGAGGATCGGTTTAAAGCCCTTGATGTTCCGGGTATAGTCAAACTGGGCCAGTTTGACTGCAATGACAAACGATTTCTGCTGCCCCTGTGAGCCGAATTTTTTAACGGGAAAATCATCCAGGATAAATTCAAGATCATCCTTATGAACACCCATCGTGCAATATTGTGCAGCCCGGTCTTTATCAAGGGCAGCCCGGAATGCTTCACGGTATGTATTTCCGGCAGTTTGAGACACATACCTGATATCAACCGTTTCGGAACCATTGCTGAGAAACCGGAAATATTGCTGGAAGAGCGGGATGAACTGCTCCAGGAATGCATTGCGTTTAACAAATATCTGCTCCCCAAGCCTGATCATCTGTTCATCCCAGGTTTCAAGTGAAACCGCATCGAAGTAGTGCTGCTCGCCAAATGATTTCAACAGTGCATTGCGCTGGAAAAGAGCTTTATTGTATTGAATAAGGTCGTCAAGGTAAAATTTGTCAAACTGAGAAATGACACTGTCAATATATTTCCGCCGCAATTCGCTTCCATCATTGATCAGGTCTCGATCATAAGGAGAGATCATGACAAGGGGAAAATTACCGATATGGTCGGCAAGCCGCTCGTACTCCTTTTTATTGATCAGAAAACGCTTGCGCTGGTTTTTTTTCTGGATGCATTGCACCAGGTCAAGGGTGTCATCGCCCCGTTGAAAATTGCCATGGATGGCGAAAAAATCCTCTCCATGGCGGATGTTCTGTGTATCAAGGCTGGTAAAACAACTTTTGCAAAAGGAGAGATAGTGGATGGCATCAAGCAGGTTGGTTTTCCCGACACCGTTGTTCCCGATGAAACAGTTGATCTTCTCAGAAAAGATAAACTCAGCATGGGAATAATTTTTAAACCCGGTGAGGATGAGTTTTTGAAGGTACATTTCAGTCATTGATTTTCCGGATTCCGTTTGCTATCTCCTCCATCAGCCAGAAGGGGGTTGAAGTTGCACCGCAAATTCCGACCGTTCGCGCATTGTCAAACCATGCACGTTCCACCTCGGAAAAACCGGATACCAGTTTTGTAAGAGGATTGATGTTTTTGCATTCCTGAAAAAGGACCATCCCGTTGGAGCTTTTCTGATCACTCACAAAAACCACCACGTCATATTCCTCTGCAAATTCCCTAATTTTGGCTGACCTGTTTGAAACTTGCCGGCATACAGTGTCATTCCATTCAAAATCAACCGGTTTTCCCATGGAAACAGCCTCCATCCGGTCACCAATCATCTTTACCATTTTATGGAATCCATCCACGCTTTTAGTGGTCTGGCTGTAAAACCTTACCGGGCGCGAAAAGTCAATTTTTACCAGGTCGTCTTCATTCCCAATCACGACAGCAGTCTCTTGGGTCTGTCCGATCAAAGCCTTCACCTCGGCATGACCCTCCTTTCCGTAAATCACTACCTGTCCATCCCGCTGAAGCATCTCAAGGTAAGCCCGCCGGATCGCATTTTGCAGGTTCAGCACGATCGGGCATGACGCATCAATCAATTCAATCCGGTTCTGAAGGGCAATTTTATAGGTTTCCGGGGGTTCGCCATGAGCACGTATCAGCACCTTGCAATCGTAAAGTTCATAAAGATCCTCCCGTGAAATAATCACCAATCCCGCTTTTTTAAGCCGCTCCACTTCCATGTTGTTGTGAACAAGGTCGCCCAGGCAGTACAGGAGAGGATTTTTATGAAGTTCACGCTCTGCGACCCCGATGGCATACACCACACCAAAGCAAAAGCCAGAATGGGGATCGATGGTGACCTGCAAGATTATTGTTTTTTAACAAATTCCTGGAGACTGACCGCAACAGTGATATAATTCATGGGTATCCCGGCAGTATAGGAGGCCCGGGTGTAACTCAGGTTGAACATTTTCACCCGAAGTCCTGCTCCCATTGTGAAACCTGTCAAACCCGCTTTTGTGGTCAATTTAAGTTCCTGGCGGCGCTGGTAGTTATATCCAATACGAATGGCAAGAACTTTTGCAATTGTGAGTTCGGCTCCCAGCACAACATGACGCATCATTCCATCGGCAACCTTCGCCACACCTGATTTTTGTTTTACCTGCCCCGTGATGGGGTCGGCGATGTTGGCCGGATCACTGGGGTCAAAATAGGTCAGGTCCCATTTTTGAAGATTGGTCAGCAATTGTGAAAACCGCAGTGGAATATGGGATAATTTTTCAGAGAGCCCGATCTGCAACTCAAACGGAAGGGGTTCGTACTGTCCGGGCAGGTAGGGAACCAGCTGCGTACCAATGTTACGCCCGATGAGGGATGCAGTAAAAGATTCGTCCTTTGAATTATAGGAGCCTGCAACGTCGACCGCGATGCCGAATGAACGGTAGGTTTCAAGTTGCGAAAATATCAGTTTGCCATTCGCACCTATTGAAAACAACGGAGAAAGATGCCGTCCCCATCCGATGTTCAACGCATATTCAGAGGCATAAAAATCGCCTGTCAGGTTTCCGGATGCATCTGCTCCTGTAAATGTTCCGTCATTAATAAACTGCAGGCTCCCGACAAAACATCCCACCTTGTCGAAGTTGTGGGCAAATGCCACAAATCCATAATTGATTCCGCCGGGATTGTTCACATAACTGAGCGCCAGGTTGTTGTTCATTGACGGGTTGATCAGCGAAGGATTTGCCTGGGTCAATGTAACATCATTGTCGTTGATGGCCAGGAAATTTCCCCCGAGACCTGCAATACGGGCAGAATTGCTGTAACCAAGAAATTTAAACGTACCATTGCCCCCGATCTGCGCAGATGCGTGGATGATAAAAAGAGTGGAAATGCAAAAAAACAAGGTGGTTTTTCGTAGGATGTGGCGCACGTTTATTTTGTTGGTTTATATTCTTAACGAAAAACCAAATAATATATTTTACCCCGGTTTCAATTATGTCATCAATCCCCTGCCGGTTTTCCTGATCATTTTTTCTTCGGTAAGGTCGGTAACCAGTTTATCAAGGATGCCATTGATGAACAATTTGCTTTTTTGGGAACTGAATTGTTTCGAGATCTCAATGTATTCATTCATGGTTACCTTTACCGGAATCTGGGAAAACTGGGTCAATTCGGTCAGTGCCATTTTGATGAGCAGAATATCGGTCAGTGCAATCCGCTCAAGTTCCCAGTTGCGCGTACGGGCATCGATCAGTTTGTCTGATTCATCACTGTTCATGACCGTCTTGCGGAAAAGTTCCAGGATAAACTTCCTGTCATCTTCGGGATCATCTTCCTGGCCTTTGGTGAGAAGCCCCGGAAGCGAGTCCCGCTCCCCGAATGATTCAGACATAAGTTTAATCGTTTTAAGGATAAACACAGCGGCCACTTCAAAATCATCATCCCAGAAGATGTTCCTTTCTTCAAAATAAAACTGCAAATCAGGCGATTTGGCAATGAATTTCCTGAACAGCTTCTCAAGAAAATCCTGATCCTCGCGGTACGAACTTACCCCCGAGGCCAGGTAGTCAGCAAGGTCTTTGCTGGTCTTCAGTTTCTGATACACCTTGCGGACCATCTCCTGTTCTTCCGTCCATGAGATTTTATACTTTGCCTGTTGCTCAATGAGCTGAAGATTTTGCTGCAGCTGCAATATCAAGCGGTTTTCAGATAACTTATAACTGGGATTGATCTCTTCGGGTGTGGGATAAAATTTGGTTTTCGACTCTTCCATCCTGAACCTGTAGAAATGGATGACCTCCAGAAGGAAAGATAATTGAAGGTAATACAACTCGTAAACCTTATCAAGGCTGTTCAGAAGATTTTTTTCAGCGACTTCGATCCTGGCTTCTCCGCCCTGAAAATAGGCATACAATGCCTGAAGTACTTTGATCCGATAATGTCTTCTGCCTAGCATTACAAATTTATGAAAAAGAACATGATTAAAATTAGCTTGTTAACGGCTGCAAAGCTACGGAAATAAGAAATAAAATTTAGTATTCGGATAATATTTTTATTTTTGCATCCGCTTAATTGAACGTGGTTGGGTACTAAATTTAACAGACTGCATGATGGAAGAAATGGAAAATAAAGATCGGGACCGGGAAGAGATTTTTTCACGTGCTGTTCGTGCTGGCAAGCGAACCTATTTTTTTGATGTGAAGGCTACCGTTGGCGAAGAATATTATATCACGATCACGGAAAGTAAAAGACGGTTCAACAATGAGCAGGGCAAATTTTTTTACGAAAAGCACAAGTTGTTTTTATACAAAGAGGACTTTGATAAATTCGCGAACGGTTTGAGCGATGTCGTTGAATTCATCCGCACCGGCAAGGCTCCTTACAGACCTGAAATCGTAACAGATACCATTACTGAAGAAGATTCGGAAGGGGTTAAAATCACCGCCAGGACGATCGAATTTGAAGATCTGTCAACAGATTCCGACAATAATTAGTGCTACCTACCGCTATTTTCTGCAGTTGTTCCCCCCGGGCAGCTGTTTATTGTTAAAACTTTTCAACATATTTCCGGGTATTGCTATTTCGACGTAATTTTGTGAACTTGTATAAAATACCAAATGGGTAAAGTAATCGCAATTGCAAATCAAAAAGGAGGGGTAGGTAAAACAACCACCGCCATCAACCTGGCAGCGGGCCTTGCCATCCTGGAACATAAAACCCTGATCATTGATGCCGATCCTCAGGCCAATGCCACATCCGGAGTGGGCTTTGATCCGAGAAACATCAAAACCAGCATTTACGAGTGTATTATTGATGATGTGGAGGCAAAGAACATCATCCTGAACACCTCCACCCCTTTTCTTGACCTGCTTCCTGCACATATTGACCTGGTTGGCGCTGAAATCGAGATGATCAACCTTCCAAACCGTGAAAAGATGATGCGGAAGGTTATTGCGGGCATCAGGGATGAATATGATTTCATCATCATCGACTGCTCCCCTTCGCTTGGCTTGATTACAGTAAATTCACTCACTGCCGCCGATTCGGTCATCATCCCCGTTCAGTGTGAATATTTTGCGCTGGAAGGTCTCGGCAAACTTCTGAACACCATTAAAATTGTTCAAACCCGGCTGAATCCCGGCCTTGATATTGAGGGCATTCTGCTCACGATGTTCGACAACCGCCTGAGCCTGGCAAAACAGGTGGTGGAAGAGGTGAAAATTCACTTTCAACAGATGGTTTTCAGAACCATTATCAACCGGAACACCAAACTGGGGGAAGCACCAAGTTTCGGCCTCACCATCATGCTCCATGACATCAACAGCTCGGGTGCGATCAACTATCTGAACCTTGCCCGTGAAATTCTTCAAAATAACGACCTTACGAGGCTGACGAACAAAGAAAAAGAGATCAATGTCTGATATTCAGGGTAAAAAGAAAGCCTTGGGAAGAGGCCTCAGCGCGTTGCTGGATAACGCAGAAGCTGAAAATCCGCAGAAGGAAATCTCGGGAGAGTACACCGCCGAGTATATCGCCCAGGTCCGGGTAGATCAGATTGAACCTAACCCGTTTCAGCCACGGGCACACTTCGATGAAAATGAACTTCGCGAACTGGCGCGTTCGATCCAGGAACATGGCATCATCCAGCCATTGACGATTCGCCGGATTGGCCATAATAAATACCAGCTGATTTCAGGGGAACGCCGCCTTAAAGCCTCCAGAATTGCAGGGTTGACTCAAGTCCCGGCATATCTCCGGCTTGCCAATGACGAGCAGATGCTCGAAATGGCCCTTGTCGAAAACATCCAGCGGGAGGACCTGAACCCGCTTGAAATTGCGATCAGCTTTCAGCGGTTGCTTGAGGAATGCCGGATCAAACAGGAAGATTTAAGTCAGAAAGTGGGAAAGGACAGGTCAACCATTTCAAACTACATCAGGTTGTTGAAGCTCCCGACAGAAATCCAGGTTGCAGTCAGGGACAACCTGATCACCATGGGTCACGCGCGTGCCATCATCAATGTCCCTGACGAACGATCTCAGCTGGTGATCCTGAAAAAGATTCTTGAAAAAAAATCATCGGTCCGCGAAGTCGAAGAGATGGTCAGGAACCTTGGAAAGCAAAAAGCTCCTGCATCGACAGGTGACGGTTTGCCAGCCAAATTTGAAAAAGCAAAATTATCGTTGCGCGACAAACTTCTTTCAAAAATCGAATTGAAATTGAACAGGAAAGGAGCCGGCACCATCATCATTGAATTTAAATCACCGGAGGATTTCGACAGGATCATCTCCAAACTGGATGCTTAAATGAGGGCTTTCCTTCTATTCACCTTTACTTTCCTCCTATTTTTGTCTTACCCCCTCATGGTATGTTCACAAGCGGATTCAACCTTCGTTGAATTACCCGACTCCACCCGTGAAAAGGAGCACTCGCCGACAAAAGCGACCATCATGTCGGCTTGTCTGCCTGGACTGGGACAATTGTACAATAAAAAATACTGGAAAATCCCGGTCATTTATGCCGGATTTGGGCTTATGACGTACTTCATCTATACAAATGCCGACCAGTACCTCAATTTCAAATGTGCCTACATTGAGTCTATAGGAGGAAACCAGAATGGCTCGTACGGCTATCTTGTTCAGCGTTACACTTCGTCGGAACTGTTATCGACCCGTGAATTTTACAGACGGAACCTTGAGGTCAGCATCCTGATCACGGCGCTATGGTATATTGTCAACATTCTTGATGCCACTGTGGATGCTCATTTGTACACTTTCAACATTACCGATAACCTCACCATGAAAGTCGAGCCTGCGGTGTTGCCGTCGGGGCTGGGATATAAACCTGTTGGCGGGGTAAGACTCTGCCTGCATTTCTGATTAATCATCAAGGATAACACTATGAAAATCGCGCTGCTCGGGTATGGAAAAATGGGCCAGGAAATTGAAAAACTGGCACTGAAAAGAGGTCATGAAATTGTCCTCGTATTCAATAATCTTGAAGATTGGGAAAATGACGAAAATCGTCTTTCCGATGCTGATGTTGCCATCGATTTTTCAACGCCGGTCAGTATCATTGAAAATATTTATCACTGCTTCGATGCAGATATCCCGATGGTTGTCGGAACGACAGGGTGGCTAGACGACCTCGACAAGGTTCATCAGGATTGTATAAAAAGGAATCAATGTCTGTTTTTCGCCCCCAATTTCAGCATCGGGGTCAACCTGTTTTTTGATTTGAACAGGTACCTTGCAAGCCTCATGTCAAAATGGGAGGATTATGCTGTATCTATTGAAGAAACGCACCATATCTACAAACAGGATGCCCCCAGCGGAACCGCCATCATACTTGCAAATGATATCATCCGGCATACGGAACGCAAGGAGAAATGGGTACAGGAAACAGTTGAAAACCCTGAAGAACTGGGTATTAAATCATACCGTACAGACAATGTACCCGGTACGCACATCGTACGGTACGAATCGGAGGAAGATTGCATCGAAATTATCCACACCGCAAAAAACAGGAGGGGTTTTGCAATGGGCGCACTGATGGCTGCCGAATGGGTCGTCGGGAAAAAAGGTTTTTTTGACATGAAAAACCTTCTTGAATCACAAATATTTACGACTCCTGAATAAGAAAACCGCTGTTTTAACGTTATATGAGTTAAATCTAAATACTGGGATATGAATTTGTACTTGATTGTAACCGTGATATTTTTCATCCTTTCCATCGTCGGAATGTGGGGAATATTTGAAAAAGCCGGCGAGAAAGGCTGGAAAATCCTGATCCCGTTTTATAACTGGTATATCTGGCTGACCATCATAAAAAAACCAATGTGGTGGTATATCTTCCTCCTCGTTCCCTTTATCAATGTTTTTGTCATCCTGCTGATGATCGTAGAGGTGCTGAAATGTTTTAAAAAGTACGGTTTGCTGGACCAGGCATTGGGTGTTCTTTTCCCGTTCGTCTACCTCCCCTACCTGGCATTCTCGCCTAAGGAGCAATATTCAGATCCTTCCAAACAACCTCCCATCCATAAATCAGCTACCCGTGAATGGGTTGATGCCATTATCTTTGCCGTGATTGCGGCCAGCATCATCCGCATCTTCCTCATCGAAGCCTATACCATCCCCACCTCCTCCATGGAAAAAACATTGCTGGTCGGGGACTACCTTTTCGTTAGCAAGGTCAGCTTCGGCCCGAAAGTGCCCAATACACCACTGGCTTTCCCGTTTGTACATCACACCCTCCCGCTCACGGAAAGCACAAAATCCTACCTGGAATGGATCAAACTGCCCTATTACCGTTTCCCGGGACTAGCCGGTATAAAGAACATGGATGTTGTCGTCTTTAACTATCCTGATGGCGATACCCTTTCGGCCAAACTCCAAAGCAATGTCGACTATTATCAACTGGTGCGAAGTTATGGCAGGGATGCTGTCTGGAATAACAAACAATATTTCGGCGACATCATTGCCCGGCCGGTCGATAAACGTGAAAATTTTATCAAGCGCTGCATCGGCATCGCCGGCGATACCATCCGGATTGTCGACAGGGTGGTGTATATCAATGGAAAACCGGAACAGAACCCCGGAAGCCGCCAGTTCAAGTACCTTGTAAAAACGAACGGCAACCCGATCAACCAGAAGAACTTCGAAAAACTCGACATTACCGAGACCATTTCAACAGATAACAGCGGTACCTATGAACTTACCCTTTCAGAGGATGCCATCGCAAAACTCAGGCAATACAGCAATGTCGTTTCCATTGAACCCATGGTAATCCCCAGGGGAACACGCGACCCGAATATCTTCCCGTTCGATTCCATTTACCCATGGAATGTTGACAATTTCGGACCGGTTTGGGTACCGAAAAAAGGGGTCACTATCCCGATCAACATGCAGAATATCTGTTTCTATAAGCGGATCATCGGGGTTTTCGAAGAGAATAAGCTCCTGGTCGCTGACGGCAAGATTTTTATCAACGGGAAAGAATCAAAAGAATATACTTTTAAAATGAATTATTACTGGATGATGGGAGATAACCGCCATAATTCCATGGATTCACGCTACTGGGGTTTTGTTCCGGACGACCATGTGGTGGGAAAAGCTGTTTTTGTCTGGCTCTCCCTCGATCCCAACAAGTCATTCTTTGATGGAAAAATCAGGTGGAGCAAATTGCTTAGAATCGTAAAATAAGTAAATTTGTCACATCAACCCAAAACTAAAACTAAAACACCATGAGAAAAATTCTTTTGATCTGCAGCATGTTTATGGTTGCCCTGCTTTGCATTCCCGGCACCGCAATGTCAGGCAAACCCTTTGAAGGCGTCATCACCTATAAAATCACCTATCCCGACAGTAAATTTTCAGAAAGCCAGCTGGCGATGTTTCCCAAGGTGCTTACAGTATCTGTAAAGGGTACCAAATCAAGGACCGACCTTCAGATGAGCGGCATGAACACCGTTGAAATCACTGATTACTCCGATAAAACAAGCGTATCTCTGCTGAATATGATGGGCCAGAAATACGCCATTAAACAAACAACGGCCGAAATAGAAGCCAAGATGGCATCAGAAGGAAAAGCGACTGTTGAAATGTCGGATGAAACAAAATCAATTGCCGGTTACACCTGCAAAAAAGTAGTGGTCACCGTAAATGATGATGGAGCTAAAAGCACCTATGAAGCCTATTATACGAGCGAATTGGGTTCAAAACTGGCAAACTTCAACAACCCCCTTTACAAGGACATCGATGGAGCCCTGCTTGAATTTTTAATGAAAAACCAGGAAGTCACCATGAAGTTCACCGCAACTTCCGTTGAAAAAAAGAGTTTAGTGGCAAAAGATTTTGAAATTCCTTCAGACTACACACTTACTACCCAGGATGAACTGAAAAGCAAGTTCGGCGGCGGTAACGAATAAAACCAATGGCCCGACCAATCAATCCGCCCAGATCAAACACATTCAAGGGTGAGCCAAAGGATGAGGAAATCCTGACCGACGAGCTGCCTGTTCCTGATGCCAGGATTAAAAAAAGCCGGGAAAAGAAAGAAAAAACTCCCCGGCCGTCTAAACCACCCAAAGAAAAAAGGGTGCGTACCGAGCAGGACCAGGCTACCTTTGAGCGGCGGTTCAGGGTATTCGGACTTTTTTCGATGCTGCTGTCGTTCTACCTCCTCTTTTCGTTCACCTCTTACATGCTGACCTGGCAGAATGATTTCAGTTTTACCGATACCGTTTTTAAACATTTTACGGTTGAAGGGTTTTTCAACAATAAAATCCCCGTTGAGAACTGGATGGGTAAAATCGGTGCGTTGACCGGCTACCTATTCATCTCAAAATGGTTTGGCGTATCCTCCTTCTTTTTTGTGATCATCCTGTTCAACGCCGGTATGAAACATTTTTTTCATATCGTCATTTTCCCTGCCTGGAAAACACTGGAATATTGTTTCTTCGGAATCATATGGGTTCCGATCCTGCTGGGACTGGTTTTGCCGGGTAATGACCTGCTTACGGGGGTTTACGGTTATCAGCTGAATATCTGGCTGACCGAATTCCTTGGAACATCCGGTCTGGCAATGTTTCTTGGGTTTACCTCGTTCAGTTTCCTGATCCTTTCATTCAACATCCCGTTCAGGTGGTTCAAGCGTAAAATCAAGGATGAAATTCCGGCAGAAGCTGCAATGCCCCCGCCAGTTTCCCTTGAAAAGCCTGATCTCACGGAGTCTGAAATGACTGAACCATCTTTAATCCCCGTGAATTACCTTAAAGAACCCATTGAGGAGGAATCAACTGAAATTGACCTGGAACTGCCTTCGCGGTTTGCCCCAAAACCTGATAAACCTGCAGATCTTGAACTTCAGATCGAGACCATAGTTGAGGAGCCCCCGGTTAAAGGGATTATAGAGCACCAGACGCTTGAAACAAGGTATGATCCTACCCTTGACCTTTCCGGATACAAATTCCCTCCGCTGGATCTGCTCAGCGACTACGGAGGAGAATCAATGAATGTCAATAAAGAGGAGCTCGAAGCAAACAAGGATAAAATTGTAAACACGCTTTCCAATTATGACATTAAAATTGCCAAGATCAAGGCAACGATTGGTCCGGCGGTCACTCTCTATGAAATTGTTCCGGAGGCCGGCGTTCGAATTTCCAGGATCAAAAACCTGGAGGACGACATTGCACTAAGCCTCGCGGCAATGGGCATCCGTATCATCGCCCCCATCCCGGGGAAAGGGACGATCGGCATCGAAGTACCCAACCAGAACCCTGAGATCGTTTCGATAAAATCGCTCCTGGGAACGGACAAATTTAAGAATTCAACCTTTGAACTGCCTTTTGTGCTTGGAAAGACCATCTCCAACGAAACGTTTATTGCAGACCTCGCCAAAATGCCCCACTTGCTGATGGCCGGAGCAACCGGACAAGGCAAATCGGTCGGACTGAATACGATCATTACCTCCCTTCTTTATAAAAAGCACCCTTCGCAGGTAAAATTTGTACTGATCGATCCCAAGAAAGTTGAGCTGACACTCTACAACAAGATTGAGCGGCACTTCCTGGCCAAGCTTCCCGACGCGGAAGAGGCGATTATCACCGATACCAAGAAGGTAATCCGCACCCTCAATTCGCTGAACATTGAAATGGACAGCCGCTACGATCTGCTGCGCGACGCCCAGGTGAGGAACATCAAGGAATACAATGAAAAATTCTTTTCCAGGAAACTCAACCCCAACGACGGGCACCAGTTTTTGCCCTACATTGTGATTGTGATTGATGAGTTTGCCGACCTGATCATGACGGCCGGACGGGAAATTGAAACTCCCCTCGCTCGCCTGGCACAGTTGGCGCGTGCAACGGGCATCCACCTCATCATCGCAACCCAGCGTCCGTCGGTGAACATCATCACCGGCACCATCAAAGCCAATTTCCCGGCACGCATTGCATTCCGGGTAATCTCCAAGATCGATTCACGAACGATTCTGGATTCTTCCGGCGCCGATCAGCTGATCGGCCGCGGCGATATGCTGCTCTCAACCGGCAGCGACCTGATCAGGATACAATGCGCTTTTGTCGACACTCCTGAGATTGACAGGCTGACTGAATTCATTGGATCACAGCGCGGCTACCCGGAAGCGTTTGCGCTGCCGGAGTATTTCGATGAAGAGAGCGGATCTTCTCCCAAGGAGTTCAATGCCAACGAAAAAGATGAGTTTTTCGGGGAAGCTGCACGCCTCGTGGTCCAGCACCAGCACGGGTCGACATCCCTCATTCAACGAAAACTCAAACTTGGTTACAACCGTGCAGGCCGGATCATCGACCAGTTGGAAGCCGCAGGAATAGTGGGGCCCTTTGAGGGCAGTAAAGCCAGGGACGTCAGATACAAAGACCTTGTTTCACTGGAGGAATACCTTTCAATTTTGGGACAAAAATAAATTTGAACATACTAATCGCCGATATTAACATAGAAACAATGAAAACGAGAACCATTCTAACCGCTTTGTTTATTTTTTCCGTCGTCGCTGCCTTCAGCCAGGGAAAAGACGCCAAAGCTTCAGCATTGCTTGAGGAAGTGAGTAAAAAGGCAAAATCTCATAAATCGATCAAGGTTGAATTTTCCTATACCATGGAAAATACCAAGGCAAAGATCAACGAAGAAAAAACCGGAACGCTGCTGGTGTCGGGTGATAAATATAAAATGTCGGCTGCCGGCCAAAACGTGATTTGCGATGGCAAAACCATTTGGACCTATCTCAAGGAATCGAATGAAGTCCAGGTCAATGCCCTGGAAAACAAGGACGATGCCCTTACCCCCTCCAAACTTCTTACATCCTACAATTCAAATTATAAATCAAAGATCATAAAAAGTACCGATCCCTCCACCGAATCAGTTGAGTTGATTCCAAACACCGGTAAAAACTTCACCAAAGCTATCCTTGGCATTGACAAGGAGAAAAAACAGGTTAAGAGTTTCACGCTTTACGATAAAAGCGGGAACACTTTTACCTACAAAATCAAGACCTATCTCACTGACACGCCGGTCACTGATGCCGATTTCACTTTTGACCCGAAAAAATTCCCCGGCGTGGAAGTCATCGACATGCGCTAAAGATGCATTCCTGGCAATCCACCGACCCAGTCCGGTTGAAGGAAATCGCTGCCGGCATCCGTAAATCGGTTGTTGTCATGCTTGCCGGGGCCGGATCCGGTCATCTCGGTGGCTCACTCGGGTTGGCCGACATTTTCACTACCCTCTATTTTTCGGTGCTAAACCATGATCCGGTTCAACCGTCATGGTCCGGTCGAGACCGGGTGGTGCTCAGCATCGGCCATGTTGCCCCGGTACTCTACGCAACACTCGCCCATGCAGGGTATTTTCCCCTAAATGAACTTAAAACCTTGAGAAAACTGGGGAGCAGGCTCCAGGGTCATCCCGGCAGGGATCACGGGTTGCCTGGCATTGAATTATCCGCGGGTTCACTTGGACAGGGACTTTCAGTGGCAGTCGGCATGGCGATTGCTGCAAAAATGGATCGGAAAAATCACCGCATCTACAGTATTCACGGGGATGGCGAATTGCAGGAAGGATCAGTTTGGGAAGCTGCAATGTCGGCTTCCCATTACAAACTTGATAACTTTGTTGCCATTGTCGATCGCAACGGGCTTCAGATTGACGGCAAAACGGAAGATGTCATGAAGCTGGAGCCCCTCGCAGAAAAGTGGCGCAGCTTCGGCTGGCAGGTGCTGAACTGCGATGGGAATGATATTGACCAGTTGCTTGATGTATTTGCAAAAGCGCAAATATCTCAAAATGCACCTTCGGTAATTATTGCCAAAACATTGATGGGTAAAGGAATAAGATCCATTGAGGGCGATTATCACTGGCACGGGAAAGTCCCGACCACCGAACAAGCATTGGAATTTCTAGAACAACTCAGATAAAATATTGCACGAAGATCCACGAAGGAGGCACGAAGGGACTCGAAGGAAAAAATCAGTTACCACTTAAAATTACCGTCGATTGAACCCATATAAAAACAGAGGTGATAAACCCACGAAAACCGGTTTCGCTGAAGGATTGCTGGAGGCAGGCCTTCGCAATCCGCAGGTGGTTTGCCTTGGTGCCGACATAACAACCTCTGTCGGATGCAACCTGTTTGCAGAAACACTTCCTCACAGGTTCATCTCGCTAGGCATTGCAGAACAGAATTGCGTGGGTGTCGCCGCAGGGCTTGCCCTGGAAGGCAAGACTCCCGTTTTCTCAACCTATGGCGTTTTTGCTGCCCTGAGGACCACGGATCAAATCAGGATCTCCGTTTGCTACAACAACCTGCATGTGGTCATTGGCGGTGCTCATGCCGGAGTTTCGGTGGGGCCTGACGGTGCGACCCACCAGGCACTTGAAGACATTGCCGTGATGCGCGTATTGCCAGGTATGACCGTCCTTTCCCCGTGTGATGCAATGCAAACAAGAGTTGCAACCCTGGCTGCCATCGAACAATGCAATGGTCCGGTTTATATCCGTTTCGGCAGGGAAGCCATGCCTGATTTCACTTCGGATATAATGGACTTTACAATAGGGAAATCACAAATCCTCAGGGCCGGGAATGACCTTACCATTATTGCTACGGGGCATATGGTGTGGGAGGCATTGCAGGCGGCTGAGATTCTTGAAACCAGCGGAATTGGTGCCCGGGTGATCAACATGCATACCATTAAACCCATTGACAGGGATGCGATCATCCTGGCAGCAGGTGAAACCGGGGCCATTGTGACCGCCGAGGAACACCAGATAATCGGAGGACTTGGCAGTGCAGTAGCGGAGGTGGTCGTTCAGCATCATCCAGTTCCCATGGCCTTTGCAGGGATGCAGGATCACTTCGGTGAATCGGGGGAACCAAGGCAGCTCATGGAGAAATATGGCATGACTGCAAGAGCGATCGTTGAGGCTGGACTCACGGTAATAAAATTCAAAATGCAAATAGCAAAATGCAATTAGTAAAATGCAAATAGCAAAATGCAAATTATTTCGGGTAAATTTCCTTCGGATATAAAATCCTGTGCAGGGTCAATCCCCTCGCTGGTGCTGAATTTCCTGCTTTCGACCTGTTTTTGCTTTCGATGATCAGTTTTAAATCTTCCAGGTTTATTTTACCGGTTCCGAGTTCCAACAGGGTTCCAACAATGGCCCGGACCATGTTTCTTAGAAAACGGTCGGCGGTGATGGTGAAAACAAGTTCATCCCCTTCCAACTCCCACCGCGCATAGCTGATCCTGCAAATATTTGTCATCGTGTCGGTATCCACCCTGGAGAAGGAGGTAAAATCCCGGTAATCCATCATCAGCGAAGCTCCGGCATTCATCAGTTCCACATCAACCGGGCCATAAAGAAAACAGGTATAATCCCGCCGGAACGGATTTTGAACCCTTGCAATACAGTACCGGTAAGACCTTGATAAGGCACTGAACCTTGCGTGAGCCTCAGATGCCACCCGGAATATCTCAAAAAGCACGATCTGGCCCCCAAGATATCTGTTCAACCTGAAAATCAATTTTTCAAGTTCAAATACTGACAGATGATCACTTAAATCAACATGTGCAAAATATTCATCCGCATGAACACCGGTATCCGTGCGACCAGCCCCGGTCAAGGATATGGAGGATCTTAACATCATCGACATCGCCTCCTCAAGGGTTTGCTGGATGGTCGCGGCATTGGGTTGCCGCTGCCAGCCATGGAAATGGCTGCCATCATAGGCTAAACGAATGAAATACCGGTAATGATCCATGCAGGTGAAAAAGATGTCTGGCAAATTTAGGAAAATATTGACCTCACCCACTTGCCCCAGGCGTCAACATTTCACCGGTTTAAATATAATTTAGATCATCTCTAAATTTAAAAAAAACTTCAAAATCACCATAATCTGTTAAATAAATAACAAAGAAAAATAATACATTTGCAGGGGATTTTGTTAATGTTTTCACAATTGAAGATAAGGAGACGATAAAGCACTATATATTAACAATTTAAAATATATTTTATGACTGATTGCAAATCATTAATCCGGGAATTAGCAGACAAATATGGCCGGGAAAGGACCAGTTTGCTTCCAATTCTACAAGGAGTTGTTGCAAAAAACAATTACCTTTCAGACACCTGCATGACAGACATTGCCAAGGAATTAGATCTTTCCGCAGCCCAGGTCTATGGAACAGCCACCTTTTATTCATTTCTTGACACAGAGCCACGGGGCGAATATGTCATCAGGGTTTGTAAAACAATAACCTGTGATATGCATGGTAAAAAGACCATTGTTCAGACACTGGAAGATATGCTGAAAATCAAAGTCGGGGAGACCACGCCGAACAAAAAGTTCACCTTGCTTGAAACCAACTGTCTTGGCTGGTGTCATGAGGGTCCGGCTATGCTGATCAACGATACGCCCTATAGTGGCCTTACCACCGAAAAGGTACATGATATCATCAGTGAATACATACATATATAACACATATAGAAAATAGGAGAAACAGTCATGTCAGAACAAACCCTTAAAAGAGTTGACTTAATCTTCGGGGAATATTCCAACGAAAAGTACAAGGTTTTAGCCAACACACTGGAGCGGACCAACGAGGATATCCTGAAAGACATTCTGGAGTCGGGCCTTCGCGGCCGGGGTGGCGCCGGTTTTCCGACCGCCATGAAATGGAAATTCACTGCAGAGTCGCCCAGTGACGAGAAGTTTGTGGTGTGCAATGCCGATGAAGGTGAACCAGGTACATTTAAAGATCGGGAAATCCTGTTGCGGGTTCCACGCAAGGTGTTTTCGGGAATGGCTATTTGCGGCAGGGTGATTGGTGCAAACAAAGGTTACATGTACCTCCGTGGCGAATACAAATTCATGGTTCCTGAACTGATGAAAGAACTGGAAATCTACCATGAGCATATGAAACTGCTTGGCTTAAATTTTCCCATCGAAATCCGGATGGGATCAGGAGCCTATATCTGCGGCGAAGAAAGTGCACTTTTTGAATCGATGGAAGGCGGACGCGGTGAACCACGCAACAAGCCACCTTACCCTACCACGAGTGGATTCATGAAAAAACCCACCGTCATCAACAATGTCGAAACCTTCGTGAATGTACTCATGATCATGCGCCTCGGTCCCGATCAATATAAAAAACTCGGCACTACCGACTCACGCGGTTCAAAAGTCTTCTCCGTTTCCGGCGATACACCCATCCCGGGAATTTACGAACTTGAACTGGGCATGCCCCTCGACCGTTTTGTGGATGAATTCGGCGATGGCGACACCAAGGCTGTTCAGGTTGGAGGTGCATCCGGTTTCTGCGTGCCCCGTAAAAAGTTCAAGGATACGGTCATTGGCTTTGAAGGAGTTCCTACCGGCGGCTCCATGATGATCTTCAACAGTTCACGGTCCATGTACAATGTACTGCACAATTATCTTGAATTTTTTGAAGAAGAATCCTGCGGACAGTGTACTCCATGCAGGGTCGGATGTCAGCAGTTGCTGAAAGGAATTGTTGCCGTGAAAAAAGGAGAAAAGAAAGCGGCCTATCTTGACCAACTCATGAAACTGAGTGAAAGCATGAAAATTACCGCGAAATGTGGCCTGGGTCAATCCGTAGCCAATTCATTCTCCTCCATTGTCAACAATTTCAAGGAAGAAATGATTTACTAATTCAGTATTCACCAGAAAATACAACAACAATCTATGTCTAAACAAATAAATCTCACGATAGACGGTATCAGCATTGCTGTAGATGAAGGTACCACCATCCTTGAAGCAGCCCGCAACCTCAATATCCATATTCCAACCCTGTGTTATCACGAGGACCTTTGTGTTGCCGGAAATTGCCGCGTTTGCGTGGTAGAGCAGGAGAAAGTAAAAAACCTGCCTGCATCCTGTGCAACACCGGCTGCCGAAGGAATGGTTATCCACACCAACAGCATGAAGGTCCGTATGGCCCGCAAACACATTGTAGAATTGCTGCTTTCGGAGCATAACGCCGATTGTACCAAATGTTACAAAAACGGCAACTGCGAACTCCAGAGTCTTGCATCACAAATGCTGACAGGCGACCACCTGTTTCTTGACCTGGTTCCCGATAAAAAATACACCATTGATATGTTCAATACAGCCATCGTCAAGGACGACAGCCGGTGTATCCGTTGCCAGCGTTGTGTGCGCACCTGTGAAGAGTTGCAGAGTGTGAGCGCTCTTGGCGTTGCTTACAAAGGCAATAAAATGAAAATCTCAACCTTTTTTGAACACTCCTTGTTCGAGGTTGTTTGCACCAATTGCGGTCAATGCGTAAACAGATGCCCGACCGGCGCTCTGATCGAGCGCAACTACATAGACCAGGTTTGGGATGCAATTTATGACCCGACCAAACATGTGGTTGTTCAAACTGCCCCTGCTGTGCGCGTTGCACTCGGTGAAGCACTTGGCATGGCTACCGGCAAGATCGTTACCGGCAAAATGGTGGCAGCACTCAGGCGGCTTGGTTTCACTTCAGTACTGGATACCGATTTTACAGCCGACCTGACCATTATCGAAGAAGGACATGAACTGCTCTCCCGTTTGAAAAGAGCTTTGGTCGACAAAGACCCATCCGTTTCATTGCCTATGGCTACCTCCTGTTCCCCCGGATGGATCAAATTTATTGAGCATACCTTCCCTGAATACCTGCCCAATCTTTCTACCTGTAAATCGCCACAGCAAATGTTCGGCGCACTGGCGAAAACCTATTATGCCCAAAAACGGAAACTGAATCCCAAAGACATTGTTTCGGTTTCAATCATGCCATGCACCGCTAAGAAATTCGAAGCCAACCGCCCTGAAATGCGCTCCAGTGGATACAAAGATGTGGATTTTGTTCTTACTACCCGTGAACTTGGCATTATGATCAAACAGGCAGGTCTGGATTTCGAAGAACTTCCCGAGGAAAAATTTGACAATTTCATGGGTTCATCCACCGGTGCTGCCGTAATTTTCGGTTCAACCGGGGGTGTGATGGAAGCTGCCTTGCGTACTGCTTACGAAATCGTAACGGGTCGCGAAGTTCCTTTCGATGGACTGAATATTACACCAGTCCGTGGAACGGAAGGCGAAGTTCGGGAGGCCACCATTAAAATTGAAAAAGTCAAACCCGAATGGAGTTTTCTGGAAGGTGTCGAATTGAAATGCGCTGTTGCAAATGGCCTGGCTCACGCGAAAACCCTTATGCAGAACGTCAGGGATGGCAAAGCCACTTATCATTTCATTGAAGTGATGGCTTGTCCGGGCGGTTGCCTGGGTGGAGGAGGCCAGCCGATTCCGACCAACAAGGAGATCCGTACCAAACGTAAAATGGCCATCTACGAAGAAGATATGGGCATGTCTGTGCGTAAATCGCATGAAAACCCTGAAATTGCAGAGATCTACAAGGATTTCCTCGAAAAACCCCTGGGTCATAAATCACATGAATTACTTCATACCCACTATACTCCCCGAAAGAGGTACTAAAAATTGCTGCCATTGCAAAAAAAGCTGTTCCGATCAACCGGAACAGCTTTTTTTTTAAATATTTCGCATGGTTCTTTCAGATATTTTCCTCTTTCATCCTGGAACTCAGTTCCCTAACTGCGGTAAGACTCTCCATGAGACCCGGTATGTAATCGGTGGAAGCGATGAATGTCCAAATGTACGACACGATGGCATAAATTTTCCCGGTTGAGAAATCATCCACATCCACGGCGATGAAGAGCACCCCGATAAAAATAAACATCAGCAGTACCTTAATGACCAGGTAATCGAGCGAACTCCACCTGGCAATCTTCGACTGCGGCATAACCATGTCATGATAATATTTGTGGATTGCACTCACATTACCCGATTCGAATATCCTGTATTGATCTTCCCGCGTATCATGAAGGTCACGTTGCAGTGTTACGACATTTTTCCGGTAGATATTGTTGATCACCCCGATCGGAACAATAACGAGCACTGCCAGGGCGGCAATCCGCCAGTCATAGAAAAACAGGGCAATAGTAGCACCGAAGGTGGCGGATAGTTGCCAGGTGACCTCCGGCAGCCGGTCCTTCAGGAAAACGATATATTCCTTTGCGAGTTCAGCCCGGGCGAAAATCATGGATGTCGGAAGCCCCTTTTTTCTGGAATAGGTAATAACATCGGTGGCGGTTTCTGCGTATATCTTTGCATAAACCTTTCCGCTATATAGCCGGTGCAGGGTTCCCCCGGTAACATTGAGCAGGTAAATGAATGCCCAAAACAAAAGGGGAAGGATAAAATCCACTTTTGGATTGTCAACGGCCCCAAACCTGTCGATCATGGCATCGAGCAACTTCCCGAAGAAAGTCGGTTCGATGATCCATGAAATGTTTTCCAGCAGCACAAATGAAAGAACAAGCAGTATTGAAAGTTTGAATTTTTTAATGATATCGATGATAGTCATGGCAGCAATCTATGAAGTGCAAAGTTACCAAATGAAGTGTTACCTTTGATGATCCTAAATTCAATTTGTATCATGAAAATCAAACACCTGTTATTCATTATCTTACCTATAATATTACTTGGATGTGGGCACAAGCAGACCGTTCCTGGGGTTTACCGCTTCTATTCCGGGAAGAAAAACGGGCTGGATGTCTGGATCGTCGATGGTTATAAAATCCGGCAATCGGTCTATAAGGAATTCCTTTATGGCGGAAATGATCAAAGGTATTGTTATACCCCTCCCGGTGAGATCTGGATCGACAATGCACTCTCCTGCGAAGAATATGAACTCACCCTAATACATGAGCTGAATGAGCGTCACCTGATGGCAAAATTCGGGTGGACTTACGACAGGGCCCACGACTCTTCCCTTGCCGTTGAATTGGTTATAAGGCATGGCTGGGACAGCATCAGCCGCAGCCATGAGTCCTCCCTGCCTGCGGTTGCACCTACCGACTGGACAAACCGTAAAGAGATCAGAACAAAGCCCGACAGCATCAGGTTAACGGGGATTTACCGCATTCCTGTGCGAATCGTGGATGGCATCAGCGTGTGGATAGTCGATGGCTACCTGGTAAGGAAGAACATCTTTCCCGATTATGGATTCAGCGGGAATGACCTGGTCTATCATTTCATCCCGGCAAAGGAGATATGGATCGACGGGCAGATTTCATGCGAAGAGATGGAGTATTCCATTGCTGCAGAGCAAATGGAACGAAAACTGATGCAACAAGGCAGTTCATTCAGCGATGCATATGAGGCTTCGGTGGAAATGATCCGCGACACCCGCGACAGGATGGATGGCCGTATCCGGAACCACCCGCCACTGGTAATCCCCGACATCCTTCAGCGGGAATCGGGACTTATTGATCCCAACGAAAAGTAAGCTTGTTTTCCCGGTTAATAGATCACCTTGGGTTTTCCTGAACAGAAGTACCGGTTGACCATCCATTAATTATCCGGAGAATAATGTTTAATCTTTCTTTGAGAATCGGATGCAACCTTACTCCTGAATGCAAAACAATTCGGTCTCCTCGAACCGGGAAGCCACGACGATTTTTATGCCGTTTGCATGGCTGCTGAAGAGGTCATGTACCAGCTGGGGGTGGTTGTTCTCCGCCGAAAGATGTGAAAGGACCAGCAGTTGCATGTAAACTGGCCCATGGGTTTTAAAGAGCTCCAGTGCCTGGTCGTTTGAAAGGTGTCCCTCCTCTCCCCGGATCCGCTGTTTCAGAAAAAAAGGGTAGCGTCCTCCTTCGAGCATTTTTTCATCATAGTTTGCCTCCAGGAAGGCTGCATGACATTGGCTGAGATGGAGTACGACCTGATCGCAGGCAATGCCGATATCCGTAAATACACCTGCCGTAATGCCATTTGAACTAACCGTAAAGCTATGCGGTTGGGAGGCATCATGCCGTTTTGAAAAGGGATTCACACGGAGGTTCCCGACCTCAACAGGGGTGCCGGCAGTAAAAGATTTCATAACCTTTGGATCAAGTTTCATGCGGCTGTGGCGGTAAGTAGTTCCGGTTATATAGACGGGAATCCCGAATTTACGGGAGAGCACTTCAGTCCCACGCGTATGGTCGGTATGTTCATGCGTGATGAATATCGCCTTTACATTTCGTATGGGCAATCCAAGCCGGATCATCCTGCGCTCTGTTTCCCTGCATGAGATGCCCGCATCGATCAGTACGGCTTCCGTATCATTGCCGATGTAATAGCAATTTCCGTTGCTTCCCGAATTGAGCGAGGCAAGATAGAGTGGCATGGTGCAAAGAACGGGAAAATTTCCATAAAAAAAACTGCCGTGAATCAGACGGCAGTTTTAGCGCACATTACTAACAATGTAGGTATAAAGAACGGGATGATTCAGATTTTAGGCTTCTTTGGGGATGATTTATCGGGGTTGGCCGATGGCGGGGGCACAGATGATGGTGCAGGTTGTTCCGGATTTTTGTCCATTTTTTCATCATCATCCCTTTTCATATATACCTTGACCTGGTGTTGAGGGTGATGTTTGCTTTGTTGCATCTTCCCTGATCCATGGATGACAATAACCCTGTCCTCTCTTTCGAAAATCGAAGCGTTATTCAGATCAATGATGATCCGCTTGCCATTTTTCCGATCCTTGATGGAATAACTTACAACCCTGTCCATCGGGATATCGCCCAAAATATCCGTTAAAGTTTGACGATGCCCGCCCGATCGCATCATCCTGCATTCTGCGCGCGGAGCTGTTTGTTCCCAACCGTTCCCTTCGCTGTCGTTGTCATCCTCCATGACATCCATTTCCATACCTTCAGGTTCGTCCAGTCCCATCGGACATTCAGGCGGCGGAGGCATTCCGAAATCGTATGAAAATCCCTGCGGCATGCCGTGAATTTTACCATGGTGATGTTTACCACCGCCATCAAACATGATTATCTTGTCAATTTGTTTTCTGACAGAATCCATCTGTGATGAGTCGGGCATTTCCATGGTCGTATCAACCATGGTCGTTTTCCCGTTATCCTCTGTGACAATTTTTACGACTATTCTCTTCTGGTTAGGTTTCCCGTTATTTTCCTGGGAAAATGCCTTCCCGGTAATAAAGATGAACAGCATCATCCATGCTGCCGATAACAGGGCGATTTTCAGTGTGAATGGTTTTCTTTTCATGGGGTTCTCCTTGCTTAATTTTCTTATGCAAATCTAAGGCGGGTAAGTGACTGAAAATGTTAATAAAACGTTAAAGTTGGTTAATGAAAGGTTAATCTTGGTCATCAACCTTTTCCTTATCCTTATTTTTGCATCATGAACAAAAGGATACTGTACCTTTTAATAGCAGGAATCTGCATTTCGCTGCTCGGGGTTATTGCAGTGCAGTTTTTCTGGATACGCAACGCGTTTCAGGTGAAGGAGGCTCAGTTCGTTCGCAGTGTCAACGACGCGCTTGGAAGTGTTGTGAATAAAATTGAAGCCCGCGAAAATATGTTTTTCATCAGCCGTAATTTCGAAGGCGACAGCATCATGAGGATTGTACAGGCAGTTACAAAGGATACCAGCAGCATCATTAAGAATCATCTTGATTCGCTCCTCCAGGCTAATGAAATGCCACTTGCAAAACACCGGCCTCCACCCGGCTACCCCCCGCCACCACCAATTAACCAGCACCCTCCCGCAGGGGTAATTCATTATTCCTACCAGTACAATGTAGTCCCGGTGACAGGGGGTCAGGATTCAGTGACCGTAAATATGGAGGAATTTTTCCAGGGAATGCAGGCTATGGATACAAGTGAAATGAATTTTGACTGGAATGACCAGCTGGCAAGACTTGATTCTATGGTGAATGTCAACACCTCTCCTCCTGACTACCGGTACAATGGCCAGCCAATTGGTCCTGAAGGCATTGAGGAAGGTGAAATTATTATTGAAACTCCCGGTCCGGGAGGCGCTCAATCTCTGCGTTTCAGGGTGCCGCAATTTCCCCAGCCTCCCCCGTTTCACCGTCTTCGCCAGGATAACCCGAACAACATGCAGAGCCGGAAAACCAACATCCATAAATTGGATAACAGGGCCCGGAAGATTCAGGATGTGATCAAACAGATGGCGATAGCTCTTGAAACAAAACCTGCCCCCATTCAGCAGCGGATCAATAAAAAAAGCCTCCAGGCCACGCTCAGCAAATCATTTAAGGATAAAGGGATTGACCTGCCTTTTGAATTTGCTGTATTTTCGCCTTCAAGCGACAGCAATCACATCCCCATACGGTCTGCAGCTTTTAAAGGTGAATACGAGTCTTCGGCCCACAGGATATCCCTGTTCCCTAATGACCTGTTTCAGAAGCCCGATATGCTGCTGGTATTTTTTCCGGGCCAGAAGTCCCAGGTTTTCCGTTCACTCTCTTTGCTGATGCTTGGTTCAGCCCTGTTCACCCTCATCATCATTCTTTCATCGGGGGGGAGCATCATCGTCATGATCCGTCAAAAGAAAATATCCGATATCAAGACTGATTTTATCAACAACATGACCCATGAATTCAAGACACCTATTGCAACCATTTCCATCGCGGCCGATTCAATTACCAATTCCCGCGTAATCTCTGAACCTGAGACGATAAAGAATTTCACGCGTATCATCAAAGAGGAAAACAACCGCATGAACACCAGGGTAGAGCAGGTACTGCAGATGGCGTTGCTGGATAGCCGTGATTTCAGACTTCGACAGGAACTGGTCGACATGAATTACCTTCTTGAAAAGACTGTTGAGCATTACAGGCTGCAGGTTGAAAAACGGGAAGGTTCCATCACGACCCGGCTCGAAGCCGAACATTCCGTGGTGGAAGCCGATGAGGATCACCTGCGGAATGTGTTGCTGAACCTGCTGGACAATGCGAATAAATATTCGATCACAAAACCGGAGATTGAAGTTTTTTCATTCAACAGGTCTGGAAAATACATTTTCGGGGTACAGGATACCGGGCTTGGAATGAGTCATGAAGCGCAGCGGAAAGTATTCGACAAATTTTACCGGGTAACCTCTGGCAACATTCACAATATCAAAGGATTCGGACTCGGGCTTAGTTATGTTAAAGCCATTGTGCTGGCGCATCATGGCGAAATCGGGATCCAGAGTGAACCGGGAAAAGGAAGCCGGTTTGAAATCAGTTTGCCGGGCGTTCGTGAAAAAGAGACAGAAGAATAGAGTTAGGAACCTACAAATGCATTGGTTATGAACCATAAAATTAAAATATTGCTGGTCGAGGATGATCCTAATTTCGGATCTATCATGAAGTCATACCTGGAATTAAATGATTTCGAGGTCGTTTTGAAGCCCGACGGAAAACAAGGATTAGCTGCCATCAGATCCGAACCATTTGACATTTGTATCCTGGATGTGATGATGCCGGAAATGGATGGTTTTACCCTTGCGAAAGAGATAAAAAAATTGAACAGTGACACCCCTTTTATTTTTCTGACAGCCAAATCACTGAAAGAAGACATGCTCGAAGGATTTAAAACGGGCGCCGATGATTATATCACCAAACCTTTCGATTCGGAAGTGCTGCTCTTCAAGCTTCAGGCTATTTTGAAGCGGAAAATGCAGCAGGTAGAAAATGATTCGGTTGTAAATGAGATGACTGTCGGAAAACTATTATTCAATTACAACCTGCGCACATTGTCGCACGGGAACATTACTCAGCAACTTTCCCCGAAAGAGGCCAATCTTCTCAAAATGTTATGTACTGCCAAGGATGGTATCCTGTTGCGTAAAGATGCACTGGAGAAAATCTGGGGCAACGACAATTACTTTAACGGGCGCAGCATGGATGTCTTTATTGCCCGTTTGCGAAAATGCCTGAAAGCCGACCCCTCCATCGAAATTGCCAATATCCATGGCAACGGGTTCAGGATCATTTTCGGATAAGTTCAAAAAACTGAATTTCCTGCGCACCAGGATGGGTGCCATGGTTTTGATCATCCCTACCGATTCCGGAACAACGTAATCAACTCTCTAGCCAATATTGAAAGGAAGGATTTGATTGTTTCAAATTTAGGTGTGAATTTATTAACACTGTGAAATAAATAACACATTATGCTTGTTTATAACAACGGGAGGTTGTAATTTTGTCGCCGCATTAGACAATGTTTATTGCCATGAAACACATCTGAATTAAAAATGAAAGTCAAACAAATTATTGATCTGATCAAAGGTACCGTGGTTTCAGGAACTGAAAACCTGGAATATACCGTTGAAATGGCCTTTGCCTCCGACCTGATGAGTGATGTACTCACGGTTAAAACAGATAACCTGCTCCTGCTAACAGGACTTGTGAACATCCAGGCCATCCGTACGGCGGAAATGTCAGATATAAACTGTGTTGTATTTGTAAGGAATAAGAAGGTCACTGAAGAGATGATCCGGATTGCAAAAGAGAATAGAATAACCATCATACAGAGCCCATACTCCATGTTCAAGGTGAGTGGAATCCTGTTCAACGCAGGAATTAAACCGGTTTTTTAACATGTCATCGGAAAAAATGCACTTCGAGTACCGGGTGGAAGGCGGGAATTTCTCCGAAGCCGGTTACCCTTCCAGCCAGGTCAAAAAGACCCTGAAGCAACTCAATGTCGAAGGGAATGTAATCAAACGCACCGTTGTCGCACTGTATGAAGCCGAGGTCAACATTGTCGCCCATGCATACCGGGGAGTGATTGCTGTGGATATCGACACCGAGAAAATCATCATCACCCTTACGGATGAGGGTCCGGGCATCGCGGATATCAAAAAAGCGATGGAAATAGGATATTCCACGGCCACGCCCGAGGTGCGGGAAATGGGTTTTGGTGCGGGGATGGGCCTTTCGAACATGAACACCAACGCCGATAAACTGAGCATCACCAGTGAAGTCGGAACAGGAACCATCGTGGAGATCATGAATTATTTCCACAAATAACACCATGGAGCGTAAAACAGACAACCAATTTCATCACGCCCTGAAATTCAGGGAAGACCTCTGCATCGGGTGCTCACATTGCATGAACATCTGTCCCACTGAAGCAATCCGCGTGAGCCACGGAAAAGCGCAGTTGCATGCCAACCGGTGTGTCGATTGCGGCGAATGTTACAGGGTTTGCCCCGTGGGAGCGATCATTGTCGAACAGGATGATTTCGAAAACATATACAAATACAACACGCGGGTTGCACTCATCCCATCGGTTTTCTCCGGGCAATTTCCCGACAGTGTAAGTTCGGGCGAAATCCTTTCGGCCGTTCATGAACTGGGATTTACCCATGTAATCGAAGTGGAAGAAGGAGTTGAGTTCCTGAACGACCGGTTCAATGAATATATCCGTGAAAATCAAGCGAAAAAACCGCTGATTTCACCATTTTGCCCCGCCGTTGTCAGGCTGATCCAGGTAAAGTTTCCGACACTTGCCGGGAACATCATCCTGCTGAAGGCACCCGTGGATGTAACCGCACTACATACCCGGAAAGAATTGACAGACCAGGGTATTGCTTCTGAAGATATCGGCATTTTTTATGTCACCCCCTGTGCCGCAAAAATTGTAGCGGTAAAAAGTCCGGTGGGTGAGGAAAAATCGGTGATTGACGGAGTCATCAACATGAACTACCTGTATAACAAGATCTTTAAAATCCTCAGGCAGAAGAAAGAGAAATCGGAAGTGACCGGATTTTCACACCTTTCGGAAAAGTCAATTTGCTGGAGCCTCACCCACGGTGAATCCGGCCATATGACACAGGGCAGGAGCCTTGCGATCGATGAAATCAACAATGTAATTGAATTTCTGGAAAAAGTTGAAAACGAAGAGATTGACGGCATCGATTTCCTCGAGTTGCGTGCCTGTGATGAAAGTTGCGCCGGTGGAATTCTTTGCCCTGGCAATCGGTTCATGACGGTTGATAAACTCAGGAAAAGGGCTGTGAAATCGGGCGACTCCAAGGGAAACACCCCTGAAAGCAAGACCGGGAAAATCAGCATGAACGATCCGTTTTTGCTTGAAAACATTCCTCTTGGCCCGGTACTTCCAAGGTCGATCATCAAACTTGATGACAACATGTCGGAAGCAATGATCAAAATGAAAAGGATCTACGAGTTGAACCGTGTCCTTCCTCAGGTCGATTGTGGAATTTGCGGTTCCCCAACCTGCAAAGCGCTTTCCGAGGATGTCGTTCAAAACCAGGCCAGCATAAAGCAGTGCATTTTCGTGCAGAAAATACTGGAGCAAAACGATAAAATGGACATGCAGGAGTCCATCCAGATCATGAAATCAATCTGGAGCGACAACAAACTGGATCAAAACAGTCTGAAGGATGAAATCAACGAAATAAACTAAAACAGGACAACACCTCATCCCCTGGGATGAGGCAAATAAAACAAATTGAACGATGGATGTTTCAGAATTGGTTACAAGACTCGGGTTGATAGTTATTGGCGGGGAAAAAGGGCTTGACCGGGAAATTACCGGCGGTTATACTTCCGATCTGCTGAGTGATGTGATGGGCCATGCGCGGTCAGGAAGTGTGTGGATCACCCTTCAAACACATAAAAATGTGATGGCTATCGCTTCGCTCAAAGAGCTATCCGCGATTGTCCTGGTAAAGGGATACCAACCCGAAGCCGACATGCTTGTACAAAGCAACATAGAAGGGATCCCCGTGCTGGGTACTGAAGAGGAGGCGTTTGAAATATCAGGAAAAATATATAAACACCTAAACGGCTGATGAAAAAGTTCAGGGCTGATCTTCACATTCACACGGTCCTGTCGCCCTGCGGCGACCTGGGTATGAGCCCTGATGTCATCATTGCCAGGGCAAAGGAGATGCAACTGGATATCATCGGCATCACCGATCATAACAGTACCCGGCAGTGCAGGGTTGTTAAAGAGCTTGGTGAAATCAGCGGCATTTTTGTGCTTTCCGGCTCCGAGGTGACTACGAAGGAGGAGGTTCACTGCCTGGCGTTCTTTGAAACCGATAAACAATTATTTGACTTCCAGGGATTCCTGGATAAGCACCTGCCTGATATTCCGAATGATGTCAACCGGTTTGGGCACCAGGTAGCTGTTGATGCAGAGAATAACATTTCATTCACTGAGGAACGAATCCTGACTTCAGCTTTAAACAAAAGCATCGACCAGGTTGAAGCAGAGGTTCACCGGTTAAATGGCCTGTTTATCCCGGCCCACATCGACAAAACGCGTTTCAGCGTTATTGGCCAGCTGGGGTTTCTTCCACCTGACCTGAAAGTGGATGCGCTCGAAATTTCGCCCTTCTGCAGGCAGGATGAATTTCTGTCCCGGCATCCCGTCCTCCGCAATTTTACCTTTGTAAGCGGTTCTGACGCGCATTATCCTGAACAGATCGGAAAAAGGGTGACGGTTTTTGAATTGAGACATCCAGGATTTCGTGAAATCAGGGAGGCCATGCATGCCACCGGCCCCTGGAGAACTGAAATTATCAACTAAATTGTTAATTTAATAACAAAGTTAATTATATAACAATAAGAATTAGTAATTTTGCCGTGAAAGATTTATCGATGCACATCATGGATATTTTTCAAAACGCGATCAGCGCCAAAGCGACCTTCATTTCGCTTGATGTAGTTGAAGATACTTTTCACAATTTTTTAAAGCTTGAAATTACCGACAACGGAAAGGGCATGACAGAGGAGATTGTAAAACAGGTGACTGATCCATATTTTACAACCCGAACCACACGACATGTCGGACTGGGTTTGCCGTTGTTAAAACAAAATGCTGAAAGGACAGGTGGCAGCATGAGCCTGGAAAGCGAAGTGGGAAAAGGAACCAGGATCAGTGCGCAGTTTGTGCTTGACCATCTTGACCGGCCGGTATCAGGGGATATCCCGGGTGCCGTTGTGCTGACTGCCATTGCCAACCCGGAAACCGGATTTGCCTATTCGCACACGAAAAACGGGAAGAGATACTTTTTTTCGACAACGGAGGCAAAGGAGGCCCTGGGGAATGTCCCTATGAATGACCCCATTGTATATCGTTACCTACAGGAGATGATCACGGAGAATCTTAACGAAATCGGCGTTTCGCTGACTTCATAAAATTGATACAACAGAATAATTATGGAAAAAATCAAATCACTGGCCGACTTGAAAAAAATGCAGGAAACCCTTCGTGCCAAAATTGACTTACGTGAAAAGAGCAACAATCCCGATAGCAGGATCCAGGTGAAAGTTGCCATGGCAACCTGTGGCATTGCTTCAGGCGCCAAGGAGGTGATGGAAGTATTCATCGATGAATTTACCAAGCGCAACATTGACGCAGTGGTTACGCAGACCGGCTGCATGGGATACTGCTATGCAGAACCAACCGTGGAAATAACCAAACCCGGGAACGAACCCATCACCTTTGGCTATGTTGATGTTAAAAAAGCTATCAGGATTATTGACAAATACGTGCTGAACAACGAATTGGTAGACGGGATCATCCCGGTAAATTATGAAACGATCGAAAACAAATAAAATCCGGAGTTAGTCAGATGGCAAAAATTAAATACCACATGCTTGTTTGCGGCGGGACTGGATGTCAAGCTTCAAAAAGCGAAGAAATCCTGAAAAATTTCCAGGATTTAATAAACACCAAGGGCCTTGAAAACGAGGTCCAGGTTATCAAGACAGGTTGCTTCGGGTTTTGTGAAAAGGGTCCCATCGTTAAAATGATGCCCGACAATACTTTTTACACCCAGGTAAAACCCGAGGATTGCGCAGAGATTCTTGAGGAGCATATAATCAAAGGAAGAAGGGTGCACCGGTTATTATACCAGGATCCTGAAACCGGGGAATACAAAAGCGATTCAAAGCACATGGGGTTCTATAAGAAACAGATCCGGATTGCACTGCGGAATTGCGGATTTATCAACCCTGAAAACATCGATGAATATATCGCCAGGGATGGCTACCAGGCGCTCGGCAAAGTTCTTACCGAACTGACCCCTGAGGGCACTATTGAAATCCTGAAAAAATCGGGCCTTCGCGGACGTGGCGGCGGTGGATTCCCCACCGGGTTGAAGTGGGAGATCACCCGTGCCGTCAAAGCCGACCAGAAATATGTGGTTTGTAATGCCGATGAGGGAGACCCCGGTGCATTCATGGACCGGTCGGTGCTCGAAGGAGATCCTCATACGGTGCTCGAAGCAATGGCGATCAATGGTTATTGCACAGGGGCAGACAAAGGTGTCATCTACATTCGTGCGGAGTACCCCCTGGCGGTCGAACGTCTGAAAATCGCCATGAAGCAGGCCAGGGAATCCGGGCTTCTCGGAAAAGACATACTTGGTACCGGTTTCAATTTTGACATCGAGATCCGTTACGGTGCCGGCGCATTTGTTTGCGGCGAAGAAACAGCGTTGATCCATTCGATGGAAGGTTTAAGAGGCGAACCTACTGTAAAACCGCCATTTCCATCCGAATCGGGATTCCTTGGCAAGCCTACCAACGTAAACAACGTGGAGACCTATGCGAACATCCCTGCGATCATCCTTAAAGGTGCAGACTGGTATGCAAGCATCGGTACTGAAAAATCCAAAGGGACAAAAGTCTTTGCCCTCGCCGGGAAAATCAATAACGTGGGACTCATCGAAGTTCCCATGGGAATTACCCTTCGTGAAATCATTTTTGAGATAGGCGGCGGGATCAAAAACGACCGCAAATTCAAAGCCGTTCAAACCGGTGGGCCTTCAGGAGGCATGCTGACAGAAAAAGACCTTGACACGCCGATTGATTACGACAACCTGATCGCTGCCGGTTCCATGATGGGGTCGGGCGGCATGATCGTGATGGATGAAGATGACTGCATGGTAGCCATGGCCAAATTCTACCTCGAATTTACCGTTGAAGAGTCCTGTGGAAAATGTTCGCCATGCCGGATCGGCAATAAACGGTTGTTTGAGATGCTTGAGAAGGTGACCCAGGGGCATGCAGTGATGGAAGACCTCGACAAACTTCGCAACCTGAGCCATGTAATAAAAGATACTTCACTCTGCGGGCTGGGCCAGACCTCGCCGAATCCAGTCCTCTCGTCCATGGCAAATTTTTACCATGAATATCTGGAACATGTTGGCGATAAAAAATGTCGTGCCGGGAGTTGCAAATCGCTTATGCAATACATCATTATTCCTGAAAACTGCATCGGCTGTACGCTTTGTGCCAGGAATTGTCCGGTCGACGCCATATCTGGCGAACGCAAGCAGGTACACCTGATCGACCAGGAAAAGTGCATCAAATGCGGCGCATGTATGGAGAAATGTAAATTCAATGCGATTTTTATTAAATAACCAGGAGGACTAGATGGAAATGGTAAAACTGACCATCGACGGAAAACCCGTTGAGGTTGAAAAAGATACAACGATTTTAAAAGCAGCCAAAACAATTGGCATAGATATACCTACCCTTTGCTACTTTCAACTCAAAGACATGAACATTGAAAACCGTCCGGGCGGATGCCGCATTTGTGTGGTTGAAGTCGTCGGGCGGCGAAACCTCGCTCCAGCCTGTTCTACCAATGTTGCAAAGGATATGGTTATTAATACCCACTCAATCAGGGTTTTGAACGCGCGCCGTACTGTTCTGGAGTTAATTCTCTCCGATCATCCTGCTGAATGTCTGACCTGTGCCAAATCGGGGAGTTGTGAGCTCCAGACGATGGCACAGCAACTTGGCGTACGCGAATTACCCTACCAGGGTGAGCAGTCGACTTATCGTAAAGATACGTCGCCTGCCATCATCCGGGATGTGGACAAATGCATCATGTGCCGGCGGTGCGAAATGATGTGTAATGATGTACAGACGGTAGGTGCGCTTTCTGCCGTCAACAGAGGGTTTATGGCAGTGGTAGCTCCGGCATTCGAAATGAATCTCGAGAAATCTCCCTGTACTTACTGTGGACAATGTGTATCTGTTTGTCCTACCGGTGCCCTGACCGAAGTTGACCACTCGCGCAACGTGATTAATTCACTCGCAGACCCTACAAAAACAGTTGTTGTTCAAACAGCCCCTGCCGTCCGCGCCGCCCTTGGCGAAGAATTTGGCCTTGCGCCAGGCACCCTTGTAACGGGTAAGATGGTCGCTGCACTCAGACGACTAGGCTTTAACTACGTGTTCGACACCGATTTTGCTGCCGACCTCACCATCATGGAAGAAGGAAGCGAACTACTCGACCGCCTTACCCGTTACCTCAAGGGTGATCAAAATGTAAAACTACCCATCCTCACCTCCTGTTGCCCGGGATGGGTCAACTTCTTTGAGCACAATTTTCCAGACCTGATGGATGTTCCCTCCACTGCAAAATCACCACAGCAGATGTTCGGGCCGATCGCAAAAGAATATTTCGGAAAAAAACTTGGCATCGACCGAAAAAACATGATCGTTGTTTCCATCATGCCATGCCTTGCAAAGAAATATGAATGTCAGCGGGATGAATTTAAAGTAAACGGCGACCCGGATGTCAATTTTTCCCTTTCAACCCGTGAACTTGCCCAGCTTATCAAACTGGCAAATATTGATTTCAACAGTTTGCCGGATGAAGATTTTGACAACCCGCTCGGAGAATCTACAGGGGCAGGTGTGATATTTGCAAATACAGGGGGTGTGATTGAAGCTGCATGCCGCACGGCCTATGAACTTTATACAGGCAAGAAGCTTGAAAAAGTCGAATTCAATGAATTGCGCGGATTGGAGAGCATTCGCCATGCCACATTGGATTTCAATGGTTTGCCAATCAAAATCGGCATCGCCCACGGGCTTGGAAATGCACGAAAACTGCTTGAAGATGTCAGGGCCGGCAAGAGCCAGTTCCATGCCATCGAAATCATGGCTTGCCCGGGCGGGTGCATCGGAGGCGGAGGTCAGCCATTCCACCATGGGGATTCTGAGATCATTAAAAAACGCGCTGCAGCAATCTACAGGGAAGATGTCGGCAAACCCATTCGCAAATCGCATGAAAACCCATTTATCATTGAACTCTATAAGGAGTTTTTAGGGAAACCGCTGAGCGAAAAGTCGCATCACCTGCTGCATACCCATTATTTTGATAAAAGCCAGGGGACGTTTGTGGAAGAATAAGTTTAAGTGTTAAGTGTTAAGTTTTAAGTGTTAGGGGTTTTGTTGGAGTTTTAAATTTTCATTATGGCAAAGATTAAATTATCAGAGAAAAAAATAGCAGAGTTGAAGGAGGTTTGCAAGTCCTTTAACAACGAAAAGGGTGAACTCATCAATGTGCTGCACAAAGCCCAGAGCATCTTCGGATATCTTCCGGCCGAATTGCAGGAGGTGATTGCAAAGGAATTAAATGTTTCTGTTGCACATGTTTACGGTGTTGTGACCTTTTACTCCTTTTTCACCATGCTTCCCAAGGGGGAACATCCGATCTCCATCTGCCTGGGAACAGCCTGTTATGTGCGTGGTGCCGAGAAGGTTCTGGAAGAATTCAAACGTGTCCTTAAAATCCAGGTCGGGGAAACCACTCCCGACGGGAAATTTTCGCTGAGCTGCCTGCGTTGTGTAGGCGCATGCGGGCTTGCTCCGGTCGTGCTGGTCGGGGAAAAGGTTTATGGCCGTGTTTCTCCTGATGGCGTTAAAGATATAGTTGCTGAATACAACAATTAGGCATATTTTGGTTAATATAAATGGTCGGAGCCTGCCGGATGTGAATCGGGCGGGCTTTTGATTTTATGCGGAACAGCCTTTCATTTGCGAAAATCAGAGATAAATTCCTAAGTTTGCACCCCAAAACTAACTCTATGCTGAAACTGCTCATCGCCCGGCAAATGGTGAAACGTACCAAAAGCCGGCAGTACCCTGTTGATTTTCTTGAACAAAAACATGTTGACCAGGCACAGCCTTATCCCAACGACAGTTCATATTTTTATGGCGGCGACAGGGAAGGCAATGCGTTCATCACCCGGATGGCCTTCAGGGAGCCGAAACGGCCAAACGAATTCTGGTTCGATTTTTTCATTAAAGATCTTGGTTATTTTGGTTTGACATCCTCCCCTGGACCAGAAGGAGCTGGTTTCCAGCAGGGCTCTTTGAAATGGGAGCCGATCGAAACAGGAAAAATCTGGCGGGTCACTTTTGAAGGAAATGTTCATGACCGGTCGGGGAAACCGCATCGTTGTATTGCCAACATGGTATTCACCGGCGATCATCCCGTATATGATTTTGCGAAAAGTTCAGACCATCATGTCATTGCCGGGGCTATTGCTAAGGAAAAGTGGACAAAATCGTTCTTCCACGCCATGAAGGATACCCACCAGGTTCACTATGAACAAACGGGAAATTTCAAGGGAACCATCGTCCTGGACGGGAAAACCACTCAACTCGATATGATGGGTTCGCGCGACCACTCCTTCGGTTCGCGCAATTGGCTCACCTGGGACCGGCATTACTGGATCACCGGTGTTTCAGAATCAGGGATGCACTGGACAGTAACCACGATTAAGTGGCAATTCCTCGGACGCCTTACCGCAGGGTTTATTACCGCCCCCGACGGCACCACAGATGCCATCGTGGAATGCACCGACCTTGACACGGTCTCCAAAGAAAAGTTGCTGCCGGATCATGGATTTGTGGAGATCAGGACCCGCGACGGGAAAACACACCGGATGGAATTCTGGCGGCATGGAGAGTTTCCATACCTGCATGACGGGAAGTACATGATGCGGGAGGGGATTGGCACCTATAAATTTGATGGCTCCGACGGTGTCGGCATGGTTGAATTCGGATTCCATGCGGATAGATATAAAGGGATTTGAAAATTTCGAAATGAAGCTGGGGAGGAAAGGGTTTTGATCAGGTTTTTGCATGAAATTACATTGGAGGAAGTCGGCGGCAAGGCCAGGGGACTGAAAACGCTCAGGGAGATAGGTTTGCAGGTGCCGGGTGCTTTTGTCTTGATCCATCCGCAAATAGAGACACTCGACGATGACGTTGTCAGGAAACATCTCGCCATCCTGGGCGAGGGGCCGAAGGCAGTGCGCTCATCTGCTGTCAGTGAAGACGGCAATGCCGTCTCTTTTGCCGGTCAGTTTGAGTCGTATCTCGACCTCCATACTTTTGAAGAAATAAAGGCAGCCATCATCAGTTGCATCGCAGCGGGAAATGCAGATCGCGTGAAGTCATATTCGGGAAACTTTCTTTCGGATGCCGATCTGCGTCTCTCAGTAATCCTGCAGAACATGGTGGATGCCCGTGTTGCCGGCGTTGTATTTTCCGCAAACCCGGTAAACAACAGACGCGACCAGATCATCATCAATGCCATAGCCGGAAAGGGTGAGGAACTGGTAAGCGGGATGACAGACGCTCATCATTATGAAGTTTTCCGCAGCGGATCGAACATAAAATTTGAAGTGGGAAAAAACGGGCACCTGCTTGACGAAAAACATCTCCGGGAAATTGTCGGGGGTACCCTGCAAGTGGAAAAACACTTCGGCAAACCTGTCGATCTCGAATGGGCCATCGACCATAACGGAGTACTGCACTGGCTCCAGGTAAGGCCGGTGACCACGCTGGACGAGGTTCACTACAACGAACTCGATACGGTTAAAGGAACAAGCAATGACATTTGGACACTCGGAAACATCGGTGAAATGATGCCGGGTGTGGCCACTCCCCTCACTTACTCTGTAAGTGCGGAGGCCATCGATTACGGCATGACCGTGCTGGCCGAACGGGCAGGTGCCTTCAGACTTGCCGGCCGCACTTCTCCCCGGTACATCCAGATGTTTTACAACCGTTTGTTCATCAACATGAGCAATATGATGGACTATCCCAAACATGTATGGCTCAATAAGGCTTCTGATGTGCAGTTTGCCCTCAGCGGCAAAGTCTTTCCCGGCATCGGGGCAAAACCTGAAGTGATGCTTCCACGGCGGGTCATCAATTTCTTCAGGCAGATGGTCAACACAAGCAGGGCGGCAAAACACCTGGAGGAGCTTAAAAAACTCGAAGCAGGTTTCAGTATTGAAACCACGGGGACCATGCAGCAGATCCACGGCAGCCTGCAAAGATCAATTCGTCCGCTGGGTATCGGATTCGGTCATCACCTGAGTACTTCTGCCCAGTCGGGCACCCTTTACTCGGCTTTTATGCGCATCATGACAGGCGATAAACGAATGCCGACGGCTGACGACCACCATGTTGCGACGATGCTCCTGCTGGATATCCCTGAAATCGAGAGCGCTGATGCGGTCAAAACCCTTGAGAGGTTTGCATCGCAGATACGGGTGGAAAAAAGGTTTGCCGACCGCTTTGTCCACGCCGCCCCTGCAGACGCCCTGCACCTCCTGCAGCATGATGCGCCTCCGGAGATTTCGAGGCAATTCAGTCTTTTCATCGAACGACATGGCCACCGATGTGTCCGGGAGTCGGAACTCCGGGAAAAAACATGGGAAGAGAACCCGCAGCAGCTTATCCAGACGCTGCAAACCCGGGTGCGTGTTGGTGAAGTGAAGCATGCCAAATACGATGTGGATATGGAGATCCGCAAAGCTCTTAACTCACTTCCGCTGATGAAACGCCGCATCCTTCATGCCATGATCCCTGCCGCCCGAAAAGCGGTGGCACGCAGGGAGATCTCAAAAGCCTATGCGATTAAAATGGTCAGCACGATTCGAAAAGGCTACAGGATCCTGTCAAAACAAATGGCGGAGGCACAACTGCTGGACGATACCGATCAAATTTATTTCCTGACTCATGATGAAATAGGACAACTGCTCAATGACCGGAATCCTTCCTGGAAATTGAAAGCAAACAAACGTCGCAAAATACTCCCGGAACTGGACAACCTTGTTTTTGAAGAGGTTAGTTTCGGAATTCCTGAACCCCTGGAGCATGAGGTTGAAATTGTGATAACAGAAGGTCAGCTGAAAGGGATTCCTGTGAGCAGCGGGGTCGTGGAGGGCCATGTACGCATTATACACTCCCTGGGTGATGCCGAACAACTTCGGGAAGGAGAGATCATGGTGGCTGCTTTTACCGACATCGGCTGGACCCCCTATTTCAGCATCATCGCGGGGCTGATCACCGAAATCGGAAGCCCGCTCTCACATGGCGCGGTGGTTGCCCGTGAATATGGCATCCCCGCAGTGGTAGGGGCTAAAGGAGCAAAGAAATTTCTTTCAGATGGTGACCTGGTGCGACTCGATGGGAACAGGGGGGTTGTTGAAAAGGTGACGGGGAGGTGAAATTGACGATTTACGATTTACGATTTACGATTTACGATTTAGGGTATTGGTTCCGGGGTATGGTTGGTGGTCAGGTATTTTTCGCGGAGTTTTGACGTATCCGCGCGGAGGACCTTTTCAACGTAGATTTTCAAACCACTGTATTTCAGGTCAATTTCTTTGATGGCCGCCCCAAGGTATTCTTCACGGACTTCGAGCAACGGCCGGAGTATCGCGCCATTCAACCCCGATTCTGTTACCTTCCTGATAATCTTTTCTGTAAAAGAGGCGGAAAACAGGTTTGTGGCCATATAATCCTCCCATATCTGCTGCATATCGATCCCAAGTGCAGTCAGCAGAAAAACTGTCGCCATACCGGTACGATCCTTCCCTGCTGCACAGTGATATACAAGAGGCAAATTTTCAGTGGTTGCCAGGATGTGAAGGAATCTCCTGAAATCTGCCTGGTGAATGTTCACCATGCGGATGTAATCCCCGATCAGGACCGTTTCAAGTCCTTTTGCATCGTTATTTTCGAGAAACTTTTCGGATTTTTCGCGTGCATAGTCGTGAATATCGATGTGAATCGTCTCTTTTACGGTTGAAATGGCTTTATCTGGCCGTTTTTCGATTTCCCTTTTCGCGCGAAGGTCAATAACCGCACTAAGACAGAGATGCTCCAAAGTGAGGATATCCTCATCTGAAAGAGAAAAAAAATCGCCACTTCGAAATAGCATTCCCGGTTTGATCTTTCGGCCGTCAGTCGCCTGGAGGCCACCCAGGTCACGAAAATTAAGTTGATTCGTTAAAATTGTTCCCAAAGTCTCGTTTATATGCCTGCAAAAGTATCCATTTTAGCTAAATGAAACCATCTAAGCCGATGAATTAGTATCTTTGCAAGGAGTCTCCGTTGCAAAGGAAAAAAAGGGAGAAACCGGTCGTTCCAATTTTCAAAAACGAGATAGAAATCAAATAAAACAGCGAATATGAGAAAACTTACACATTCTTTGTCAATGACCACGTTGGTGCTCGTTGCATTTATCCTCATCAGCAGTTGTAAAAAGAAAACTGAAGATCCTGTTCCAACTTTTACTGTGACTTCTGCTAATGTTAGCCTGACAGGGGGTGGAACAGGATTGCAATTTTTTGCAAAATGCACCAACAACGGGGTATCCATGACCAACGTGACCATCACGAATCCCTCATCGGGCGTGTATACACACAAATACAACGGGGCATCTTATATTCAAAATGCATCAATTCCGATGCAAGGGACTGATACGGCATATCTAAAACAAACCGGAACCTGGAAATTCAACCTGGTAGGCAGCAGCTCCGGTGGTACTGCCTTTGCCATTGATGCGACCGTTGCGATAAGCAAATAGTCTTCTTTCACAATAACCTGCAAGAACATTCACAATGCCCAGTATCGAAACAATTTACCTTGGAGAACTTCGGACCGAAGCCACACACCTTCTTTCCGGCAACAAATTGCTGACCGACGCTCCACCCGACAACCAGGGAAGGGGTGAGTACTTCTCTCCCACCGACCTGGTGGCCACCGCCCTTGGAAGCTGCATGGTGACCGTAATGGGAATTGCAGCCAGGACGCACGGGTTCAACATTGACGGCGCCAGACTGGTCATTACAAAGATCATGACCGGGGAGGCTCCGCGCAGAATCGCTGAGATCGTCATTGACCTGACTTTCCCACACGGTGACTATCCTGAAAAGGTGAAAAAAATCATAGAATATAGCATTAAAAACTGTCCTGTTGCCCTGAGCCTGCATCCTGACGTGAATCAGACAGTGACGGTTCACTATTGCTGATCCGGTGGTAGACAACAGCGTGCCCGCTTCTTTTTGCCGACCCCAGGGCTCCCCCAAAAAGTTAAATTTCCATCCAGACCTGTTCTTCTCAGGTTTGAATACACTAAGTTCCACGAAAGTGCACAAAGTTTAACGAAACAATCGTTGATCCCCATAACGGGACAATTGAATGGTAACCGGAAAATTCTCCGTTTATCTTCGTGTACCCTCATGACGGAAAAAACGCGCATCTGCTTTTCGTACTTAAACAACCTCAACATCTCATGACTAATAACAAAATAAGATATATAGCGTTTATCGTCCTTTTAACACTGATTTCAGTTGCAGCGCAAGCCCAGGCAACCCTTACCGGGAAAGTCAGCGATGCGGCAACAGGTGAATCGTTGCCGGGTGCCACGCTCTACATCCCCGACCTGAAGACAGGTGTTTCCACCGATAAAGATGGTATTTACCATTTTACCAATCTGCCCAAAAGCACCCTGCTTTTCCAGGCAAGCTACATCGGTTATGGATCCAAAACGGCCCTGGTTGATCTGAGAAAAATGACGACCATTGATTTCAGGCTTTCCGAGAAGGCCATTGAAGCCCAGGAGGTAGTCATCACAGGCAGTGGAATCTCAACCGATAACAGCCGGAGCAGCATCACCATCACCCCCATCGGGAAAGCTGAGCTGCTCACCACCCCATCGACCAACATCATTGATGCGATCTCGGCAATTCCGGGTCTTTCTCAGATTACAACAGGCGGGGATGTTTCAAAGCCGGTGAT
>CAIKNA010000121.1 GCA_903828645.1 uncultured Bacteroidales bacterium | reverse complement strand
TGCGCGGGGACTTCAGTCACCTTTACTGCCTCGCCGGTAAACGGTGGATCCACTCCCCTCTTCCAGTGGAAAGTCAATGGAATAAGTATAACCGGGGCGACCAATTCGACCTATTCGTATATTCCAATTAACAATGATGCGGTGATTTGCGTGCTTTCATCTAGCGCCACTTGTCCCATCGGCAACCCTGCCACTTCGAATGCAGTGAGCATGAACGTGAACCCGCTGCTGGCGGTAAGCGTATCTGTAACCCCTTCTGCAAACCCGGTCTGCGCGGGGACTTCAGTCACCTTTACAGCCACCCCGGTTAATGGTGGATCGACACCTGGCTACCAGTGGAAAGTCAATGGTACAAGCATATCTGGGGCGACCAATTCGACCTATTCATATGTTCCAATTAACAATGATGCTGTTATTTGTGTGCTTTCATCTAGCACCACTTGTCCCATCGGCAACCCTGCCATTTCCAATATCGTGACTATGACCGTGATACCCCTGTTAACTGTAGGTTATACAGGTTCAAGCCAGATAGTATGTAATGGCACCGTACCCGCACAACTCACCGGAACGCCTCCATTGAATGGTGTTTCTTCAACCTATCAATGGCAGAGTTCAATTGATAACAACCTGTTCACAAATGTCGAGGGAGCAACAAATCTAAACTATCAGCCAGGGATTACAACAATTACTACCTATTTCAGGCAGATGCAAAATGCCCTTGAAACCTGTAACGGACCTTTGCCAACAAATACGGTTACCATAACAGTTTACGATCTGCTTCCCGTCAGCATTTCAATTGGGGTATCCTCCAATCCTGCTTGCCACGGTTCTCCGGTAACTTATTCAGCCACATCGGTCAACGGAGGAACAGCTCCGGCTTATCAATGGCAGGTAAACAGTATCAATATTTCAGGTGCCACAAATGCCAATTACATAGTTCCCCCGGAAAATAATGACACTGTGACCTGTGTTCTGACCTCCAATGCTCCCTGTACCATTGGAAACCCTGCCACATCGAATAAAATTGCCATGACCGTGAATCAGCCGGTAAATGTAAGTGTCAGCATTAATGCATCTGCCAACCCTGTTTTTGCGGGTACCCTGGTAACCTTTACGGCTACCCCGGTTAATGGAGGAACAGCACCAGTTTATTCGTGGAAGGTGAATGGAACGATTGTAATTGGTGCAAATTCAAGTACATACAGTTTTATTCCTGAAGATGGAGACTTTATCAATTGCCTCCTGGTTTCAAATGCATTTTGTGCCATGAACAATCCTGCCACATCCAATTTTGTGATGATGAAGGTAAGCAGTGTGCCTTCAACGCTTGTCCTGCAAAATTTTAATATTACCGATGCAAAATGTTTTGACGCAAATGAAACGATTACTGTGGCCGGAAGTGGTTCTGAGTTTACCATTCAGAGTGGCGGAAGTGCCACAATGATTGCCGGAAACAAGATCAATTTTCTACCCGGAACGAAAGTCTTTCCCGGAGGCTATTTGCATGGATACATTACTACGACAGGCCAATATTGCGATAGTAAATCACCTTCAGCCGGAACAGCAGTTGAAGAAATAAAAACAAACACAATCCATGTGACAGAACCATTTTTCAAGATCTATCCAAATCCAACCGACGGAATCCTCGAATTGGAACTGAATGGATTGGATGCAACCGAAATTATCCGTATTGAAATTTATAACATGACGGGTGAAAAGGTGATCTCAACAGCATACGCCGGTGGAAGAAAACATCAGCTTTCCCTATCCGGTAAACCCGGCGGAATTTACTTATTACAGGTTGTATCTGCAAAATTCTCAGGAACAGCAAGAATCATCAAGCAATAAAACAAGTTATCATTCGGGCTTCATGGCAATCCTGCATGATATCAACTCTTTTTATTATTTTATCCATTAAAATCAAAATCCCGCGATGGCGGGATTTTGATTTTTGATACACCAGCAAATGTTTGGCACTATTCACCAGACTTACCGTGCTTTTATGACCTTGGTGGTCTCAACACAATCGTTCGTCAGCACTTTTACAAAATTTGTGCCTGCTGGAAGATAACACGGAATCCAATCAATGTCAGGTGAATTGCCGGGAAGATGATTTGATCTGGTTCTCTCCCTTGATTACGAAAATCCGTACAATCCTGACTTATGTGGGCGTGGGCTCCGCACGCCACATTTTATTTTTAATATACTGATATCATGACATCTAGCACTAATCGCCATTAAAATGATTAGCGGTTTACCGGAAAGAAAAATTACAAATACCCCCCATTGCGTTCATGTTTCTTTAGAACGATCTTTACCAATATCTTTTTTAATTAAAAGATGGTAAGGGTGGGAATAACAAGTTGACGATTACATAAGGAACTTAACAACCAACATTAATGCTTGCACAAATGGAAACAGGAAAATTAATCAGGAACGGAATAACATTCCTTCTTGCTGCTTGTCTCTTCCTTGTAGGATGCAAAAAAGAGGTTGAGGATGTACAGACTTCGACCAATGATGCCCAATCTGGTTCAGGTTTGAAAGCCAATGCAACCGGAAAAATCATGTCGGGAGTTGTCAATGGCAATTACAGAACTGGTTTAAAATTAAACCTCAGCAATACGGTTACCTTAAAAATCAATGTATATACCATTGGTTACTACACCCTCATCAGCAATACATCAAATGGAATCACTTTTTCCAAGAGTGGAAGTTTTGCATACAAAGGACTTCAGGACGTCATTTTATATGGCAATGGCACACCGGTGGCGACCGGAACAAACTCCTTCAGCATTTCGATGAATACCGCTTTCAATTTCAACCTCACGGCAGTTGACAATATTCCCATTGTGCAAAGTTCATGCAGCAATAGTTATACCTACTACCAGGTTGCAAATCACAAAACACAAAAAGTGTGGCTTGACCGCAACTTAGGGGCTTCCCAGGTTGCAACGTCTGCCATTGATTTCCATGCCTATGGTTCCTTTTATCAGTGGGGACGCTTAGCCGACGGCCATCAGTGCGTTACGTGGACGAATGCCTCCACCGGAGTAGGGTTGAACGGTACCACTACCTCCACCAGTTCGTCAAATACCCCTGGCCATTCACTGTTTATTAAATCCTCCGGAAATCCCTGGGATTGGCGTGTTCCTCAAAATAACAACTTGTGGCAGGGTGTTTCAGGAATCAACAATCCTTGTCCTTCAGGATACAGGATCCCGACCGTAACCGAAATGAATACGGAAATCGCATCATGGAACAGCCTTAACAAAGACGGAGCATATGGATCCTCCCTGAAATGGGCAGTTTCCGGGTATCGCGAATTCTATGATGGTGTTGTTTATGATGCGGGGACTTCCGGGGCCGTTTGGACAAGCAGTGTTGCCAATACTTCCAAGGCAATGATACTCTGGTTCTCAACGAGCGAGGCTTATACCCTTGATGATTATCGTGCAGAAGGTTATTCAGTTAGGTGTATAAAAAATTAATATAAAGATGCAGGTCGAAGGCAATCCTGCCTTTACAATGATGCTTTTCTAAATTGTGGTTGGTTTAGAAAATTCTCTCCCTGTGAAACCCCAAAAAGCAAATGCTTTTCTGGGGTTTCCTTTTTTTTATCGGGTCAAAATTTTCCCTATTTTTGTCGTTGAACCCATGACTTAAGCTACGTAGCATGCTTTCAGGCACTTTTTTTGATATTCAATCATTTACATACGATAACACAGAGGAGGTACAGCAAAAATTACAAGTCGTTGTATCCCTCATGGGCGATCATCCGATATATTCGGGACATTTTCCCGGCAATCCGGTGGTTCCGGGTGTATGCCAGGTTCAGATGGTGAAAGAACTTGTTGAAAAAGCCGTAAAACACCCGCTTAACCTGACGGAGTCGGACAATATCAAATTTTTGTCTATGATCAACCCACTGGTGAATGCTCAGCTTGAATTTAACATACTTATAAGGCCTGTCATCGATCAACTGCTTTCTGTCACTGCAACCATCGCGGCGGGGTCCATCGTATTTTTAAAATTCAAAGGCAAATTTAAAACTACAGGATAATGCCGAAAAAAATAACCACAACCCTTACCGCCCGCGGCTATGAACTGGACTCATATAACCATATTAACAACGCAGTATACCTCAACTATTTTGAACATGCCCGATGGGAATTTTTCAGGCAACTGGGTTTGTACGATATCCTGAAACAACAAGACAACCTGCCTGTCGTAACGGATATTCACATTCGTTACCAGCGGGAAATCAAGCTTTTCGATGAATTAGAGGTCCAATCTTTCTGCGTGCAGGAAAAACCATACCTTATTTTTCAACAGAAAATCACCAACCTTACGACCGGTATGACTTCGGCACGCGCGACCACGAAACTCATCTTTATTGATAAAGATAAAATTGCCAGGGATGTTCCGGTTGAAATTCTGACCGGAATTTAACATGGAACCCCGATGAACCCGATAGATAATGTGACATTTGAAGTACTCGATGAGATTGGTGTGATCTGCCTTGACAATCCGCCGGCAAATGAACTGGTCATCCCCGGATTTATTCCCGTCGCCATTTTTAAGGAATGGACTGACTCCGCTTCACTCAAAGGTTTGATCATCAAAGGTGCCGGAAAAAACTTTTCCGCCGGGGGAAACCTCGATGTCATCTTTAAGACAGCTGATCATCCCGATATCCTGCAATCCCTGATGCGTGACGGATTGGAGTTGCTGAAATTCATTCGGCGTCTGGAAATCCCCATTGTGGCTGCGATTAACCGTGTATGTTTCGGGGCCGGCCTGGAAATTGCCCTTGCCTGCCATATCCGCGTTGCCTCGGCAAATGCCCTGCTGGCTTTTCCCGAATCAAACCAGAACCTGATGCCGGGAATGGGAGGTACTGCAATGCTCCCGGGGTTCTCAGGATTTTCGCAATCGGCCAAAATGATTCTTGGCGGTGATATGATCAATGCCGCAGATGCAAAAGAGCTGGGCCTTGTTGATTTTATTGCCCCAAAAGATCAGGCATTCGAGTATGCCTTGACACTGATGCAAAAAATGACTCATGGCCGCCCGGTCAAGGTGATCACGTCGATCATGAAAGCCCTGAAAAATTCGTCGGACCTTTCACAGGATGAGGCCATGGCAGAAGAGACAAAACTATTTTGTTCCCTGGCGCTTGATGAGGCGATGCGTCGTAAAACATCGGAGGCCTGATCCATGACCCTTCAATGGACCGTTGAACAAGGAATTGGACGATTGACGCTCCATCAGCCGCCTTCGAACACAATGACCATGGAATTCTTCAGGGAGTTGCAGGCATTGATGCGGGAGATTGCTCTCCTGAAGCCACTGAAGGCGATCATCATCAGCGGAAGTGGAAGGCATTTTTCCTCCGGGGCTGATATCGACGAATTACTGGTCTCTGCAGATCATCAAACCATGCTTGAAAATTATCGTGCCCTGGTCCTGCTGGAACAACTGACTATCCCCGTCATTTCTGCAGTTCGGGGTGTCTGCCTGGGTTCTGCTTTTGAACTGGCGCTTTTCAGCGATTTCCGCATTTGTGCGGCTGATGCTGTGCTTGGCCTGCCAGAGTCAACATTCAACCTGATGCCGGGTCTCGGAGGAATTCAGAGGGCTGCAGCACTCACCGGTAAAGCTGCTGCCATCGGGATTATCCTCCGGGGAGATACCTTTCCGGCAGAGGACGCGTTACGCATGGGACTGGTCGATGCCGTGGTACCCAAAAGGAACCTCCAGATGATTTCAATGGCTTTTGCAACGGCATTGCCGGTAAACTTCGTGAAAGCAGACCGGGTTATATGTCTCCATAAATTCTTAAAGCCATTGCATGCAACCATCTAAGAAAGAAATATTCGTCAAAGTAGCTGGCAGCGGCTCCTTCCTTCCCGGGCTCCCTATCCCTGCCGGTGAGGTTGACTACTACCTGGGAGAGTTGCCCCATGCGCCGGAAAAAACACGCAAATGGCTCGGCAGGATCCGGATTCTGATGAAGGAGTTGCTTGATGTGGAATATTACCATTTTGCCCTGGATCCGGTCACGCGAAAATTTACCGAGGACAATGTGACCATGTCGGTAAAAGCTGCCCTGGATGCTATCTCGGATGCCGGAATGGCTCCCTGCGACATCGACTTTATCGTTTATGGCAGTGCACACCAGGATCAGATGCCCACCGCAAGCGTCCTCATCCAGGAAGCACTTGGCATTGAACAATGCGCTGAAATTTCCGTACACTCCAACTGCACCTCCGCATATAAAGCCCTGCTGCTGGGGGCCGACCTGATCAGGAACGGCCGTTACCAGACTACCCTGGTCATCTCCTCAGGCATCTCCTCCTCTGAACTTGTGGCCGAATATTACAATCAGCCACTAGTGAAAAAAGAGGAACTCTTCCTGCGATATTTCCTGAGCGATGGCGCTTCAGCCATGGTGCTGCAGGCTGCCGATGTTAAGACGAACGGCATGTTTGTTGAGTACAACTATATTGAATCCATCGGTGGCAGGAAACCATCGGCTATGGGGAACAAACGTCCTGCATACTTTATGAACCCAAGGGAGGAGTTCGAACTTGGCTACCATCACCTGGCCCAGATGTTTCAGGAAGAATTGCGCATGAATTTTCATGAACCCGGCGGGTCCGTCTTCCTGAAAGGTTTAAAACGAATGCTGCTACAATATCCGGTAAACCCGGACAACATAAAATTTTTCCAGGTCAACTTCCCCTCGAAACATGTTTCCGAACTGATCATGGATGAATGTGAGGGGCTGGGCATCGACCGGAAAACACTGTACTCAAAAATGTCATCTATGGGATACATTGGCCCCCCGATGGCACTGCTATGCCTCGACAGGATCAGGAAGGAAGAACAACTGGAACGAGGCGACGTCATTCTCAGTTTTGTAACGGAAGTAAGTAAGTTTATGCAGGCAGGATACGTGATCAGGATGTGCTGATTTATAGTTTGAGATTTGAGTCCATTCCAACTGTAATTTTTAATTTTTTAATTTTTAATTAATTGTCTGATACTAAGAAATATACATTATTCCTTATTTCTCCCCGGCAGAGGTTCTTGAATTATCCCGCGCACACTGAACTGGCAAAGATGTTCGGAAAAAGGAGGCTGATGATCCCCCTTGCCCTTCCTACCATTGCCGCGCTTACTCCGGATCATTATGACATTCGGATCTATGATGAGGAGATCGAACCTTTACCTGGAAACGCAAGACCAGACCTTGTCGGGATTACGACCCTGGCTGCAACTGCCAAACGTGCCTTCGCACTGGGAGACAAATACCGGGCGCTGGGAAGCAAAGTGATTTTTGGCGGGCCATATGCATCGTTCATGCAGGTAGAGGCGCTGAAGCATGGCGATTGCGTTATTGCCGGGGAAGCTGAAGGCAAGTGGGAACAGGCATTGGCCGATTTTGAACAGGGTTGCCTGAAGCCGGTATACCAATCGGAAACATACGTTCCTTATCATTCACAAAAGCCTCCCCGGTGGGACCTCGTGAATATGCACCGGATTTTCCAGGTTGCCATTCAGGTTTCCCGGGGATGTCCATTCAATTGTGACTTTTGCCTGGTTTCAAAAAATTTTGGCAGGAAGATGCGCTACCGTGATATTGACAATGTGGTGGAAGAAATCCGTGCAGCCCCCTCAAAATATTTTTTCTTCGTTGACGACAACCTCACCATCAATAAGAATTACGCGAAAGAGCTCATGCGGGCCATCATCCCGCTAAAAATATCGTGGGGATGCATGTGCAGCCTGGATGTGGCAACCGATGGGGAACTGTTGAACTTAATGGCCGAGGCGGGGTGTTTCAACATCCTGGTCGGTTTTGAATCTCTAAACCCGGCCAGCCTGGATGAATCTCAAAAACACCACAACCGTGGGGGAAGTATTTATGCAGAGGCCATACAAAAAATTCATACGGCCGGCATTCACATCAATGCCAGCTTTGTGGTTGGTTTTGACCACGATACACTCGATGAATTCGACCGGATTTTCGATTTCACCATGAAGCACAACCTCCCGAATGTCAATCTCCACCTGTTAAATGCCCCCCCGGGAACAGAAACCCACCGGAAGTTCAACGAGGAAGGGAGGCTGCTTTCATGTGATCCTGAACTGGGTGTAGGCCACTTCCCTACCCTTCACTATATGAACATGTCACAGATCGCTATCTTCGATAAATATATGGAAACCATCGCCAGGCTCTACTCCTTTGAAACCATCCGGAAAAAGGGAGAAGCCTTGTTAAGCAATGGTGCGTTCACCAGACCAGGCGGCGATATTTCGACGTTAATGAAGGCGCGCCTGTCGTGGATCACATTTAGAGAATTCGTACTTACCCGCGATCCAGATCGCCGGAAATTGTTCAGGTTCATCATGAACCTCATCAGTACAAAGCGTATAGCCATTGATAAAGGGCTGGGGTTTCTGCTGTCGATGCTGGGGTACCATCGCCACATCAGGGAGCATCAGAGACATATGGCCGAATACCGGAAAATAGTGATGGATCAGGACAAAGGGGCTTGGAAAAGGGAATAACCAATAATGAATTTTGAACAACGAATTAAGAATGACTGAAAAACAGGCAATTATATTCGAAAACCTGAAAACAAACCCCCTTCACAAGGCTTCCGTTCCGGGAATTCAAAAAGTTGGAATTATCGGAGAAGGGAAAATGGGCTCCGGCATCCTGAATTACTTGCTTGATTTTAACTATGATCTCGTTTGGGTTTGCAGTCCTGGTGCAGATGCCGGCAAAATTAAAAGGCAACTGGATAAAAAAATAAAGCGTTCCCTGGATGCTGGAATCATCGACCAGATGCAATATGAAAAACATTTAGTTACTTCGGTATCATCCGGTCTGACTGTGTTGACCGATTGCGACCTGATTATAGAAGCAGTGCCGGAAATCGTTGAATTGAAAAAAAGTCTTTTTTCACAACTGGATAATATTGTCAAATCAACCACCATTTTCGCATCCAATTCCTCCTCCATAAAGCCCTCCGAAATGGCCCCAATAGGCGACCGTTCCGGTAAATTCACGGGGCTGCATTTTTTTTACCCTGTCTCCCTGAAAAACATTGTTGAATTGACTATATCTCCAGACACTACAGAACAAACGCTCGAAATTGCCAAATCCTTTCTCACAAGTATCCGTAAACGTTTCATCACACTTGAAGAACAAGCTGGTTTCATGCTTAACAGAATCTTTCTCGATATACAGAATGAAGCTTTCCTGATCGTTCAGTCGGGACAGTGTACCTGCCTGCAGATGGATCAGCTGGTTAAAAAATATCTCTTTCCATTTGGTATTTTTGATTTCTGTGATAGTGTCGGTTTGGACACAATGCTTTCATCCATTGAGAATTACACGAAACATTATCAGGATAAAAGCTCCTATAAACAGTTTATTGCAGCCTTGTTCAGCCTGGTCTCGCAGGGAAACCTTGGAGTGAAAACACGCCAGGGATTTTACCGCTATCCTTTGGAGGAAACAGTTGTTGACGAACCGGCAAGCGCGGGAGAAATCGTGAGTCACCTTCACCGGACGTGGGTGTCCGCATCTGCTCGGTTTGCAGCCCAGGCAAAAATCACTACTGAAGATGCCAACTTTGCTGTCCTGGAATATTTTGATGTTTCCAAAGGGCCATTCGAATAATATGCTTGAGATTTTTTTTGCATTTCTTTTTCAATTCAGCCTATCTTTGTAAAAACAAAAAACGTTTTAACCCATGAAAAAAGTTGTGTTCCTTACCTTCATCGCGATGAGTGTATTGCTCACCATTGTACTAATGTTTAACCCGCAAACGGCTGCTGGATCAATGAAACCTTTGAAAGCAGGCCCTGGAACTGCATTGCCCGACAGTGTTCATAAAATGGTTCAAAGAGCCTGCATGGATTGTCATGCCGATGATGGAAATTTCATGGCTAAGGGAAAAGTGAATTTCTCGACCTGGGAAAAGTACGACGCCGAAAAGCAGGCGAGTAAAGCCAAAGCAATTTGCAAAGTCCTTACTAAAGGTTCGATGCCTCAAAAAAAATGGTGCGCGAATAACCCGAAGGATGTTCCAACTCAGGCTGAAAAAGATATGGTTTGCAGGTGGGCAAATAGTTTGCAAAAATAAATATCCGGATGACGAATGAAGTAGTGATTACAGGGATGAGCCTGATATCATCCCTGGGTTTGTCATTGGAGGAAAACTGGAAGAACATTGTTGCCGGCAAAAGCGGTGTGAATTACATCACTTTATTCGATCCTGTTAAATTGACAACAAGGATAGCAGCCGAAGTTCCACCGGAATTTGAAGAATTCTCACGGCAATACATTAAAAAACGTGCCGGTGGTCAGATGACCAGGGTAACACGCATGTGCTTCACTGCGGCAAAAATGGCGGTAGCCGATTCCGGGATAGACTTTGGACAGGTTGACCGCATGCGTTGCGGTGTGATCATGGGTGTGGTTAGTACCGGGAATTCAAGTACTGAAAGGGATACCACCCCGCAAAACACGGTCTTTAAGACAATGACCAACTCGATGGCCGCCTGGATTTCACTCGAGTATAACCTGATGGGGCCCTCGTTTGCCGTTAATACTGCTTGTGCCTCTTCAGCATATGCCATTGCGTTTGGTTACGAGATGATTAAAAATGGCCAGGCCGACATTGTTATTGCCGGAGGGGCGGATTCCATCATCAATTTTGAAGAAATCCAGGGATTCAATGCCCTGTATGCATTATCCGTTGCCAACGATCCCCCCGAAAAAGCCAGTAAACCATTTTCAAAGGATCGTGACGGATTTGTGATCGGCGAAGGTGCTGGTGTACTAATACTCGAGTCAAAAGAACATGCGTTGGGCAGAAATGCACGCATCCATGCTGAGATTGCGGGGTACGCGATTACCAGTGAAGCCTACAACATCATGGCCCCCATGAAAGATGGAGAAGGGATGGCGCAAACGATTGCCCTGGCGCTGAAAAATGCCGGGGTCAGGAACAACGAAGTCAGTTACATCAATGCTCATGGCACATCGACTGAATTGAACGACCGCTACGAAACCATGGCCATCAAACAGGTTTTTGGCGATCTGGCATACCGCATACCCGTTTCATCTTCGAAATCGATGCTGGGACACACCATCGGTGCAGCGGGAGCCATTGAAGCAATCATCACTGCCATGAGTCTTGAAAACGGTGTCATCCCTCCCACCATTAATTACAACCAGCCTGATCCTGATCTGGATCTCGACTATGTTCCAAATATCCCGAGGTCCGCCGATCTGCAGGTAGCTCTCTCCAACTCTTTTGGTTTTGGCGGTCACAATGCGACGCTGGTTCTGAAAAAACATTTTACAGGGATACCATCCCCCGGCCTGAAGTCCGGGGCTTAATGCCGGGGCTTAATGCCGGGGTTGAAGGCCTGGACTTAAGTTGGAACGAGGCAAACCATATTGGGAACCTTAGCTTTCCATCATTGTGATAATCCAAAAAAATCATATTTTTGCAAAAAAGTAATGAACCTATGGCTACAATTACGGAGAACATAAGGAAAGAAGTCAAAGAGATCGTTTACAGTTTTTTTGCCGACGAATGTGAAGTGGATATTGACCGGATCAATGATCAAACAAGCATCATCAATGACCTTGATGGCGATTCGCTGATGTTCCTGGAACTGATTGAAATATTCAAGAAAAAGTACAACCTCGATATTGAATTGAAAGTCATTGGCAAATACGCTGTTAAACACCCGGTTGCGACCATCGGGCAGTTGATCGAAATGCAATTGCTCATCATAGAAAATGAAAACCGGCTTATGGACCTGGATCATTAAACTGTATCTGTCAACTTGTCGAATAACCAATTAGCTTTCATATTCTCCGCATTTACCAGCGATTATGCCGATCACCCTGGCAGGAATATAACTGGTTTTGAAAGTGTTTTCAATGATTTTCTTCTTCAGGCTGCTGCTTCAGCAGATCCTGAACTGGCGAATTTTAATTTTACAGAGAATACCTTCCATAAGGACGAACTACTGACCCAGTATCTGACCTATATCTACAACTGTACAGTCTCATTACTACTCAGGAAGGCAAATGTTTTCCCGGTCATGACAGCCGGGTACAGCATGGGAATCTATGCTGCACTCTATGATTCCGGTTCTGTTTCCTTTGAAACGGGCCTGACCCTGATCAGGATGGCCTACCAGTGTATGAAAGCTTCTCTGAAAGGTAAGTTTTTTGGCATGGGAACAATTATAGGCCTTAACGAACAGGATATCCGGCAATTAACAAATCAATCGTCACTTCGTGTTGAAATTGCAAACCAGAATGCAACCCATTCCTTTGTAGTTTCAGGTTATCATGATGATATACAAATCCTCCTGGCACTGGCAACCAGCGAAGGAGCCCTTCATACCCGTGAACTGGGCGTCACCATTCCGTATCATTCAGGTTATTTAATAGATGGATCCGAGGATTTTTCCAGGATGATTCTCCAATTGAAAATCAGCACCCCTGTTACCCCTATTATCTCATTGCTCGACCAGCATCTTTTAACAACCCCGGAAAGCCTGAGTGAGGAAATAACCCGAAACCTTTTCAATCCCCTGAACTGGTTCCTGACAATGCAGGCAATGCAGCAGCATCAAATTTCAGGATTTATAGAATGCGGGCCATCCAAAGGATTGGCCAGGAATGCAAAGTTTGTAGACGGGATCAAATTTTTCCCTCTCTCCTCCATTTTGCCCTGATCCGGAGCAGGGTCCTGAACATGGGTTCCTCCAGTTGGTGAATTTTACGAATTTCAACGGCTTCTGCGACCATTTCGGGCAATGGTGCGGTTTCCAGTGCAGGAATACAGTTATGTCTCAGTAAAGCAGCCTGCCTGATCAACTGGTCCAGGCGATTTTTAGCGATGTTTGCAGAATAGTAATACACAGGGGGTCGAAAAACAGTTTGACCGGCTGCAATTCTTCCCTCCTTCTCAGCAATTGCATAAAGTGGTGTGCGCGGATAGATCCTTAGTCCTGCATTCATATAGACCAGATCGGCAGGATCAATAAAATTATCAATAAAATCAAGCGTTTCGCGAAAAGTAACCTCATCCTCACCCGGGCCTCCGAAAAGAAAAAACCACATAGTGGGGATGTCGAATTTCCTGATCATCAATGCCATACGTTCGATCGAGACAAGATCGAACCCCTTGCACAGGTTTTTGAGGATGCGTGGCGAAGCGCTGTCGGGAGTTGCATCAATCTGCACAAAGCCAGCCCTGAGCATCAATTCAAATAACTGCTCATTTGCATGCCTCGGATTTATTCCCATGGTCCTCAGCCTGACTTTGATGTTCCTGCTGATAATCTCCCTGCAAATCGATTCTGCATGGCCTTCCGGATCATTGAAGGTCGAATCGACAAATTCAAAAGTAATGTAACCCAGCCGTTGATGGGCATCTTCAATCTCCGTCGCTATATCCGATGGCGAACGCATGCGGAATTTCCTGCCTTCGATGAGTGGATAAGTGCAGTAGATGCACGCGTGAGCGCATCCGCGTTTGGTCTGAATTGAATAGACTCCCTTACTGAGGTATGGGGTAAAATCAATCCGGCGGTCAATCCCGGCAAACCTCCCCTGGACCGGTGCTGAATATTCAAGCCCCAAACCTGCCTGGACTTCAGGACTTTTAGCAGTGATGAGACAGGGAAGATCAGAAGTATCCATGTGCTGTTGAATTCTATCCAGCAAAACGGGCAAAACTGCTTCGGCCTCACCAACAATTCCGAAATCAGCTCCGGTCATCGCCATCAGTTCGGCGGGAAAAATACTGAATCCGCTGCCCCCTAAAATGACCGGGACATCCGTAATCTTTTTGACCGGCCGGATGAACTTCTCAAGGATGTCATCCATGTAAAATATTTCCCGGTCCATCACAACATCATCTATGTTCCTGATACTGAACCCAATAAAATCCGGATTAAACTCCCGTACCAATGCGATCAGGTTTCTACCCCCGTCAAAAACACCATCGTAAATTTTCACCTCGTACCGCGCCCCCAATGCATCTGCAAGCAAGCACAATCCCAGTGGCGGCACCGGATATGGCGCCCTCTCCAAATTCGTATTAACGAGCAACACCCTCTTCAACCCCAAACTTCTTTATTCATTATTCGACATTCATTATTCGATAATCATTATTCGATAATCATTATTCGATATTCTTTATTCGAAATTCTTTAAATGACATCCGTCCCCTTTTTGATCAGCCACAAACTCCCGATCCGTGTATGAAACTCATCATGCGGCAACGTCGTTTTCATGACCGAATTAAAGAAGTTATACTTTCGGTAATCATGATCAATAATTTGATTTTTAACTTGTTGATAATATATGGTACCAGGCATTGGGGTCAGCACGGTGTAACCTGCATAGACCACGCGGTTGCGGTCGGCATATTCGGCAAGTGCTTCAAAATCCTTCACATTATAATCAGGCGGAACAACATAATTGCCGCGTACCATGATCCCGTTTTGCTCAAACACCTTGACAGCTTCCTGGTTGTCGATTGCCGGTGAATCCTTATGATATTTTTTTAATTCTTCGTCCCGAAAAGACTCAAAACCACAGATAACCACCTTCAACCCGCCACGGGCCAGCTTTTCAATGATGTCGGGACGGTTTGCCGCAACATCAGCGCGGATATCCATGACAAAAGTCTTGCGGATACCCTCTTCCTCGATCCTGTTAAACAACTGCAGCATGAATTTTTCATCCACAACCGTATTTGCATCTGCAAATCGGACAACAGGATATTCATCAATGGTCTTCAGTTCAGCAATCAGGCTTTCGACCGAACGCTGGAAATATTTCCCCCTGAACTGGCTCCAGATTGAACAAAAGGTACATTTATAGGGGCATCCAAGAGATGTAAAAACATAGGTACTTGGAAAAGGATTGTTACCGACTTTGTAAGTATCGATCCATCTCCTGAGATGGCTTCGGTCAGGCATCAGGAAATCGGAGCCGGCAGTATCCCAGGGGGCAGGTGTTCCTGCAGTTCTTTTCAACTCCCCGTCGGTGTTGACCAGGATACCCGGAATGGAACTAAAAGAACCACCCTGCTCCTTTACCTTTGCCACTTCGCGGAAAATATGCGGACATTGCCCGGGAATAATGATATCAAAAGAGGGATCGGTAAAGTCATTAGGGCAGAGTGTTGCATGCAAACCGCCCGCAACTGTAAGAATATCAGGATTTACCGTTTTAACCGTTCTGCATATCTCCGTGCAGAAATCAAATTCGGAAGTGATGGCTGTCACCCCGACAAGACCGGGTTGATATTTTTCCAGGAGTGAGCGAACCAGCTCCTCCAGCACCGGGGTTTCCGGAACCAGGTCATATTCACCCTTGGTATCAAACACGGTCACATCGTGGTCCTTTACGGAAGCTGCGATCGTTAAAAGACCTAGCGGTGGTCCGATCAGTCGCCTGTGAATGAACCGCTTTGCCTCTTCCGGGGCATATTTCAGAATGTTATTTTCCGGGGATCTCGGGGGGTTGATCAACAGGATTTTCATCCGCCAAATTTAACTGATTTTTACTACTTTTGTGAAGCCCTTTTAAATGCAGCATAAGCGCCGCGGAGAAGATTATTTTATCTGAGAGCAATTCATTATTGAAAATATTTTATGCTTGATTTAAGCCTCGTGCGGCAAAAATTTGTTGAACTTCACTGTTGCATCATTATTCCTACATACAACAACGACCATGCCCTTGAAGATGTGATTCAAGGAGTTTTGCAATATACCGGCGATGTAATTGTGGTCAATGACGGGTCAACTGATAAGACCCCATCAATCCTGGAGCGGTTTCCCGGCATTCAGAAAATCAATATCCCTGTCAATACCGGTAAAGGATGGGCATTGCGTCAAGGCTTCAGACATGCTATTGACCAGGGTTACCGGTACGCCATCACCATTGACAGCGACGGCCAGCATTTCCCGGAAGATTTGCCCTTATTTCTCGAAATGGCCGAAAAGCATCCCGATTCCATGGTGCTTGGAGCCCGCGATATGAACCGGGATGAGGTTCCTGGGACAAGCAGCTTCGGACATAAATTTTCCATTTTCTGGTTTAAGGTGGAGACAGGAATCAAAGTGTTGGATGTTCAGACTGGTTTTCGCCTCTATCCTCTCGATAAAATAAAGAATATCAGGTGGATCCTTTCAAAAAAATATGAATATGAAGTTGAAATACTTGTTCGTCTTGCCTGGCACGGAGTAAATGTGCTCTCTGTGCCGGTAAAGGTTTATTACGCTCCCAGGGAGATCCGTGTTTCACATTTCAGGAAAGTCAGGGATTTTACGCGGGTCAGCATTGCGAATAGCATCCTTGTATTCATGGCACTTTTATGGGTGCGTCCTTTGTCCTTTTTTAAAGGGCTCCGGAAAAAGTCTGTCCATGAGTTTTTCCTTGAATATGTCGTCAACAGCCAGGATTCGAATGCAACACTGGCTAAATCCATCGCTCTTGGGCTCTTCATCGGGGTTACCCCCATCTGGGGATGGCAGATCGTGACAACCCTTGGACTGGCGCACCTGTTCAAATTAAATAAGTTTGTTGCAGTCACAGCTTCCAACATCAGCCTCCCTCCCATGCTGCCGTTTGTCATCTTCCTGAGTTACATCATCGGAGGATGGATCATGGGGGTGAATGTATCGAACCTTCATTACAGCCAGGGACTCGGTTTGCACTGGATCAGGGAAAATCTTGTGCAGTATCTTGTCGGCAGCCTCTTCCTTGGAACCACCCTCGCTATTCTTTTCGGTCCTGTTTCATACCTCCTTTTAAGTTTTTTCAGAAAAAAGAATGTCTGATTTTCTGGTCCATATTTATCGCTTTTTCAGGATAAGGAAAGATATCTTTTACTTATTGACAGCCCTTTTTACCTGCTCCATTGCATTCCTTGCTTCACGGATCGGCTTTGAAGAAGATATTTCCAAATCTGTTTCCGGCCCGGGGAAGAACAACAACCTTGGATTTGTAATCAGCCATTTGAAAATCAGCGACAAGCTGGTTGTCGACATTACCCTTGCGGATTCACTTGCTCCTTCAGATCCTGATGATCTTGCTTTATTCGGCCAGCGGTTTGTCGATTCTTTGAATGCGCACTTTGGCAGCAGTGAAATCCGAAACATTGCTTTCAGGGCATCCGATACGGAGATGACAGCGATGATGGAACTGGTGATGCGTCATCTACCGGTTTTTTATGATGACTACGATCTGACAGGCCTCGACAGCCTTTTTCTTCCGGAATCCATTGGCAAGGCACTTGAAAAAAATTATAGAATGCTTGTCTCCCCAGCAAGCATGGTACTGAAAAAAAGAATTCAGAAGGATCCGCTTGGCATTTCGAACAAGGCATTTGCAAAGTTGAAGTCGCTCAAAGCGGGCGAAAATTTCGAACTTTACAATGGCTGCGTATTTACGGGCGACCTGCGTCACCTGATGGTCTTCATCGTGCCGGCGAACCCATCTGCCGAAACTTCCCGGAACGACAATCTTGTCCGTGGACTCGACGAAATTATCGTGAGTTTGCAAAAGGAGCATGGTGCCCGCTTCAAAATTCATTACTTTGGTGGAGCTGCAGTTGCAGTGTGCAATGCCCGGCAGTTGAAAAAAGATATCAGCCTGACCCTGCTGATAGCCGTGACGCTGATATTCCTTTTAACTGCCTGGTATTTTAAAAGCCTCAGGGTTCCATTGATGGGATTGCTGCCGGCTCTTTTCGGCGGGGCCCTTGCTTTAGCCGCCCTTTTTCTTGCAAAGGGAAAAATTTCAGCCATTTCCCTGGGGATTGGTTCGGTCATCCTTGGGCTTATTGTCGATTATTCCCTATACCTGGTCAACCATTTTCGGAGGAAACAGGACATAGAATTTACACTGAAGGAGATGTCACTCACGATTGTGCTGTGCAGCCTCACTTCGGCAGGGGCCTTTCTGTGTCTTACTCTTCTAAATTCCACAGTATTGCAGGATCTTGGGTGGTTTGCGGCAATCAGTGTTCTAGGGGCCGCCCTTTTTACCCTGCTGGTCCTGCCTCATTTTTTCAACGGCAAAATGTTTCGGGCTAACCAGGTCAGACGGATCACTTTTATCGACAGGCTTGCAGCCATCCACTGGGAGGAAAAAAAAGGACTGATCGTTTGTTTATTGATTTCCGGGGTATTCGGCATCTGGTTTTCTGGAAAAGTTGAATTCGAAAAAAACATGTCCGCCCTCAGTTTTGTTTCCCCCCGGCTCGCTCAGGCTGAGTCTGATCTCGATAAAATCAGCAATTTCAAGCTTAAAAACCTTTATCTCGTTTCAACCGGGAAAACAACCGAAGAAGCCCTGCGAAATCAGGATTATCTGACCTCAAAACTGCAGCCACTTATCAGGAATGGCACTATTCGTGAAATCTCCAATGCCGGTCCGCTGCTTACTTCCGATTCACTGCAAAGATTGAAAATTGCAAGGTGGAACCGTTATTGGACTTCATCAAAGAGGGATCAACTGAAAAAGGAATTGATCAGGCAATCTGAAAAACATGGATTCCGGTCATCAGCATTTGACCCGTTCCTTGAAATGATCAATGCAGAATACCAACCGCTGACAACCAGGGAACTGGATTCCGTCCACAATCCAGTGGTTGCCGACTGGCTTTCTGTACATCCCGCACTTATCCTTGCTCCTACCATCCTGAGAGTAAGCGAGGGTAAAAAAGAGTTGGTTTACAAGGAATTCGCTTCCGATTCCCGGTATCTCCTATTCGATAAGCAAAACCTTACCCGGCAGTTCATTGAAAATGTGAAATATGATTTCAACCTCCTGGTGAGCTTATCCATGATCTTTGTAACCATCCTTCTTATCTTCTCTTTTGGCCGCATTGAGCTTGGCCTTATCACTGCCATGCCCATGTTTTTCAGCTGGCTGATCACGCTTGGAGTTATGGGAATCACCGGTACCAGGTTCAATATATTCAATATCATCATCTCCTCTTTTATCTTCGGACTGGGAGTCGATTACAGCATCCTCATGATGCGAGGGTTGCAAAACACATTGAAATACGGCAAAGATGAACTTCCTGTTTACAAAGTCTCGGTGCTTCTGTCGGCACTCACCACTCTGTTTGGTGTAGGCGCCCTCTTTTTCACACAACACCCAGCCCTTCACTCCATTGCGATGGTTTCAGTCGTGGGGATCGTGGCCGTCGTGCTTGTGTCATTTGTTTTTCAGCCACTGCTTTTTAATTGGATCATCCTGCACAGAAAGCAGAACAACAAATATCCGGTCACCTTCGGGATATTTATTAAAACCCTGGTTACCTGGGGAAATATCGTGCTCATCGCAATTATGCTCATGATCCTGGGTGGCATGATCAACCTGCTGCTTCCAATGTACCGTAAGAAGAAAGAGATGCTTTTTCACCGGCTATTTTGCTGGCTTTCTAAAGCTTATATCGCTTTTACCTTCGCCTTCGACCGGAAACTGATCAATGAGCCCGGAGAAGATTTTACCAGGCCAGCCATTATCATCAGCAACCATCAGAGTCTCATTGAAACACCTGCCTTCCTGAGGTTACACCCAAAAATAATCATACTCACCACAACCTGGGTCCATCAATCGCCTGTTTTCGGGCCGATTGCCCGGTTGGCCAATTTTTTCAATGTCGATCATGGCATCGAAAGCATCATCGGCCTCCTCAGGGAAAAAGTGGATGAAGGCTTTTCGATCCTGATATTCCCTGAGGCTCATCGTTCTCCCGATCAGCATATCCAGCGGTTTCACCAAGGGGCGTTTTACCTGGCCGAAAAGCTGCAGATCGATATGCTGCCAGTTTTGGTATTCGGAACCGGTGATTTTCTTCCAAAGGGCATCTTCTGGGGAAGGCCAAACAGCTTCAGGATGAAAATACTCGGCAGGGTCGCCTGGGATGATCTGTCATTTGGGACGACCTCACGGGACAGGGCAAAACAGTTTCGGAAGTTTTACGTCAACCAATACGCAAGGTTCAAGGCAGAAGAAGGCAATGCTAATTATTACCGCCGCCTGCTGACGCTGAATTATATTCTGAAAGGGCCCATCCTGGAATGGTACCTGCGGGTGAAGCTGAAGTTGGAGGATAATTACAAAATCTATAACCTGCTGATGCCACGCCATGGTGAAATCCTGGACCTTGGATGCGGATATGGATTTATCTCCTATATGCTGATGTTCACCGCAGATGACAGGTACGTAACCGGGGTGGATTTTGATGCTGAAAAAATCGGTCTGGCCGGAAACTGTTTTTCCAAAAATAACCGCATCTGTTTCATTTGTTCGGATGTTTCTGAGTACGAGATCACACCTAAAAACGGTTTTATCCTGAGTGATGTCCTTCACTATCTTCCACCGGGAAAACAGGAGATCCTTTTAAGGAAATGCTTTTCAAACTTGGAACCAGGAGGTGTCATACTCATCCGCGAAGCCAATGCTGAACTGACTGGCCGTCATAAAAAATCACTGATGACCGAATTTCTTTCCACGCGCATCGGGTTCAATAAAACCGCGACAAAGGATAAACAACTCTATTTCACCTCCGCCGGACAAATACGGGCTATGGCAAAAGAACATGGCCTTTCGATGAAAATCATTGACAATAAAAAAGTTACTTCGAACAACCTGTTTGTATTGAGAAGAGATGAATAAATACGACGTAATTATCATCGGCTCCGGCCTGGGCGGATTGCTTTGCGGCTATATCCTGAGCAAGGAGGGGTTCGGCGTATGCATCCTTGAAAAAAACAATCAGCCCGGTGGTAACCTGCAGACCTTTTCGCGGAACGGACATAAATTTGAAACCGGGGTCCACTATATCGGGGCACTGGGTCCAAACCAGGCATTATCGAGATATTGGCGCTATTTCGGATTAATGAACGGACTGCAGTTTCAACAACTTGATACCGAAGGTTTTGACCGCATTGCCTTTGGTGATGAGGAGTTTCCAATGGCCCAGGGTTATGAAAATTTCACCAGCCGGCTGCTTCAATATTTCCCGGGTGAAAGTCAGGCGCTCGATGAATATATCCGTACGATTCATGAAGTTGTTTCGGCCTTTCCGCTATACAACCTTGAATTACCTAAAGATCACCGCGAGCACCACTACACTACCCGTAGCGCACACGAATTTTTGGAGAACCTTTCGCGAACCGAAAAACCTAAGTCGAAAATCGAAAATCGAAAATCAAAAGTCTCCCTCTCCTCAGTGCTTGCAGGAAACAACTATCTATATGGCGGGAGCCGTTTATCTCCACTCCATGTGGCATCACTGATCAGCCATTCATTTATCTCCGGGGCGTTCAGGATTATTGGCGGAAGCGACCTGGTATCCCGGTCGCTTGTCAATTCTATTACCGCCATGGGGGGAACGGTTATAACAAAGCAGAACATAATTGCAATCGACCGGCACCGGGAAAATTTCAGGGTCAAATCGGCAGGGGGAGAAGTTTTTACATCAACCAAAATTATTTCCGATATCCATCCGGCCACCACACTTTCCATAATGCCGGCAGAAATGGTCCGGCCGGCCTACAGGAAACGCATAGCTTCCCTGCAAAACACCTGTTCTTCGTTCATCCTTTATCTTTCTTTGAAACAAGGCTGTTTCCCCTACCTCAATTACAATTATTATTTTCATGCAACATCCAATCCCTGGGATGAACCGGCTTGTCCTGATGCAAGATGGCCCGGGATGTTCCTGCTGTCGACGGGCTGCCATGAACCTGATCAGAAATTTGCAGAAACAGTGACCATCCTCACTTACATGCGATATGAAGAGGTGGCAAGGTGGACCGATACCAGTGTGGGGAGGCGGGGTGAGGCTTACCTTGACTTCAAAAAGGAAAAGGCAGAAAAACTTCTGAAATCGGCTGCGCAAAAATTCCCTGGGCTGCCAGCGGCCATCGAACACATGGAAATTTCAACCCCGCTCACATACAGCGATTATACCGGTATTCCCGAGGGTTCACTCTATGGCATCCTGAAAAATTATCATGAACCATTGATGACCACCGTAATGCCAAAAACGAAAATTCCTGATTTCTACTTTACAGGACAAAATACCAATCTCCATGGGGTGCTTGGGGTGACCATAGGTTCAGTGGTGACTTGCGGTGAAATGATCGGATTGGAATACCTACTGAATAAAATTAAAAATGGCTGACAGCAAATACCACCATATAAAACTCACCGGTATAATCGTACTTCTTTTTGCAGCATTGATAGCCTTGTTTGCAACATGGTTTCACTTTCGAACGCAAATTCACCCGCCCGAACCTGGGAATTTAGCTTCAACCACTCTTCACGTTGAAAATCCGGCCCCGGATTTTTACCGTATCGGTGCCAACTGGATGAAGAAAAATTCAGTCGGGTTGTGGGAAATGTACATTGAAGGGAAACCGTTTGAACGGGGTGTGATCAATGGCAAACTCTCCAAACGACTCATTGCGGTCCAGGAAAAGGCATTTATCGGCCAGATCCGCGAGATGATACCGTCAGATTTTTACCTCCGTTTCCTGAAGTATTTCATCTACTGGTTTAACCGCGATCTCGACCGATATCTTACAGATGAATATAAACTGGAAATTTACGGGATATCGCTTTCAGCCTCTGATGAATTTTCATTTATCGGTTCTAACTACCAGCGTATCCTCAATTATCACTCGGCTCACGACATCGGCCACGCCATGCAGGATTACAGTCTGGTGGGTTGTACAAGTTTCGGTGTCTGGAACAGCCGGTCAAAAGACAGTTCGCTGCTTATCGGGCGCAATTTTGATTTCTATGTGGGCGATGAATTTGCACAAAACAAGATCATCTGTTTTGAAAAACCCGACAAGGGCTACGGTTTCATGATGGTCACCTGGGGCGGGATGATCGGTACCGTTTCGGGGATGAACGAAGCAGGTTTGACGGTAACGATCAATGCAGCCAAATCAGAAATTCCAACCTCTGCGCGCACACCCATTTCCATCGTGGCGCGGGAAATTCTGCAATATGCCTCAAACATAACCGAAGCATATGCCATTGCAAGGAAACGCGAAACGTTCGTTTCAGAATCAATCCTCGTCGGTTCAGCATATGACCGTAAAGCAGCCATCATCGAAAAATCACCCTTTAAAATTGCACTGGTACACCCAGCCGGTGACTACATCACTTGTGCCAACCACTTTCAATCGCCCGAATTCGCTGCGGATCCACTCAACATCCGGAACAAAAACGAGAATGCATCCATGTATCGCAACAAACGTTTAATACAGGATATTACCAACTCCTCCCCCATGGATTACCTCGGTGTCGCCGCCATCCTTCGAGACCGGCAGGGGCTTAATGGTGCCGGCATCGGGATGGGCAATGAGAAAGCCATGAATCAGCTGATTGCTCATCATTCCGTCATTTTCATGCCTGAAAAGCTGCTGGTATGGGTTTCCACCAATCCTTGGCAACTCGGGTCATATGCATGTTACGACCTGAATAAAATTTTTCATAACTTTGCCGGGCTTCAGCGAAAGGTTGAAATAACGGAACAGGATAAACCCATTCCGCCGGATTCCTTTCTTGAATCCAATGATTACAAGCGGTTCATTCGATTCAGGGAAATGAGAAAAGTCCTGAAACAAATGCTTCGGACAAAAAAAACCGATGTGCTTCCTGGTTCTTTTATTGATGATTTCCGGGCTTCTAATCCCATGTATTACGAGGTTTTTGACCTGATTGGAGATTATTATTCCCAAAAAGGGCAATGGATTCCTGCAAAGGAAGCTTACCAACATGCACTTGCCTGTGTTGTGCCACGCTGGCAGGAAAAGGTAAACATCATAAAAAAGCTTGCAGCGTGCAATGTCAGGTAATGGCCCTTTCAGGAGTGTAAAAACAAATAAATGACTGATGAAATTTAAACTGATATATCCCCGGTGGGAAAAACTCGAAGGGCAAACGATCTTCAACCTGCCTCCCCACGGACCTGTGGTAATGGCCGCAGAAATACCACAGAGTGTTGAAATCGACTTTACCGATGAAAATGTTGAAGAACTTGTCATAGACAACAATCCTGACTTTGTTGGAATTTCGATGATGCTGACCACCCAGGTAAAACGTGGTTGGGAAATCGCCGACCAATACCGCAAACTTGGGAAAAAAGTGATATTTGGCGGGATTTCAACCATGCTGCATGCCGAAGAGACCATGCTGCATGCCGATTCTGTCTTTCTCGGTGAAGTTGAAGGACGCCTTGATGAAGTCTTCCGGGATTTTCACAAAAATGACCTGAAGAAAATCTATAATTTTTTAAGCAAACCTCCTGACATGAGCCTGATCGGCCCGGCCAAAAGGGATATCCTCAAGAAAGACCTCTACTATCACAAGGGTTTTCGCATGGTAGACCTTTTCCACGCCTCACGCGGATGCATCTACGATTGCTATCCGTGTGCCGTTCGTTACCTGGGTGGGCGCGGCTTCCGTCCCCGCCCGATCGACCGCGTAGTGGAAGAGTTATCCCAGATGGACAACAACCGTCTCTTTATCGTTGATAATTCCCTTGCACTCGACACCCAATGGGAAAAAGACCTGTTCAGGGCCATGATCCCGCTAAAGAAAAAGTGGGTGAGCCACACCATCGAAGATAAAGATGAAGTACTTGACCTGGCCGCCCAGGCAGGAGCATGGTATGTTTACCAGGCTGTATTTGACACTTCTGATTACATCAAAAATCGCATCAAACAGTACCACGAATATGGCATAGCAGTAGAAGGTACAATTTTACTGGGGCTTGACAACCAAACCGAAGACGATATCAAGCGCCTGGTTGATTTTCTCCTTGAAATCGAACTTGACCTTGCAGAGTTTACGGTACTCGCACCGTTTCCCCATACAAAAGCTTACAGCGACCTGTTAAAACAGGGCCGCATTTTCGATACCGACTGGAACCATTACAATGCAGGGAAAGTGGTTTACCATCCCAAACACATGTCGGCGGAAAGGCTGACCGAATTGTACCAGTATGCATGGGACACGTTTTACAAGGATGAACCTCAGTCGATGAAAATGTTCAACCTGATCAATAAAGTCGTTTCCCGCGAAATTGCAGACGGCACCTATACTCCGCGCCGCCGTGACATCGCCGATCTCAGCTTTGGAAAAAAAGTACCCAGGCTCGCCTGAAAAAGTCAAATGCCACCTGTTCACCAGTTTACCAGAACCCAGCACCCAAAGAAACGAAGCTCGCAATGGAGATAAATCCTCACTTCAACAAATACATGGACCACTACTTCAACTTCTCCGGTCAATGGGATAGTCCCTCTAAATGCGGACTGAAGATCATCAACCGGAAGGACGGAAAAACACTGGCCATCGCAACAGAAATTTACCGGCAAAACCCCGGCACGCCTGTTACAGAATGGTGTGCCCCGCTTGCCACACAGATCATGAACGAAGTGCCATGTCCTCCTGAACAGTTTATTTTCATCGAACACACACCCGATCTCCGCAGCAAACTGGCTTTTTACGAGGAGACTTTTGACCTCGTAACCTTTGAAGTCAGGGACCAGACATTGGTCAACCCTAATTGGACACGCCTTGCTCCTGAACAGGTTGATGAAATCATGGAAGGGTAAGTTCTTGTTAAAAGCTGTATATTTGCATTCCTTTAACCCTTAAAATGAATAAAGAAACCCCGCATTCATTCCACATCCCTGTATTGGGAATTGGCTATTCAATTGATACGCCTGTAAAGGTGGCTCATTTGGGAATTTCATCGGTGATATCGCTCGTTGATGACATGCTTATGGAAAAACTCAGAGAGTTCTACAGCAAAAAGTTCGATCTTCCTTTCCAGGCCATTACAGAAAAAATTGAAGACTTCCGGGCAAAACGGATTACCGCCTATCTCAACCTCGTTGATAAGATTGCAAAAGAAAAATTTGAAGAACTTAAAACCTCGTATGATCAAAAAAGCAGCGAATTTCATAAATACATCGAAATGCTGCACGATTCCTCACACCTGAAACAGAAATTCGAACAGTTGAAACAGGATTGGGACAAACTTGATGTCAAGGAATGGATTCATGAAAACCTCTCCATGGGGAGCATCGATGTGAACATCATGACCAAACTGGATAAGGAAAACTACCGGAACCGTGAAAAACTTCCTATCGAATTCAATGACGGACACGCAGCACTGCGCGGATTTGTCAACAGCGACCTCTCTTCCTCGGTTGTGCTGTCCGCAGGAATGAGTACCCGATTATACAATTATCTTGAGACTTTTGATGAATTCTATCCTGATAAGGATTTCAAATTAAAGAAGAAAATCACCCTGAAAGTGAGTGACCACAGGTCTGCCCTGATCCAGGGAAAGTACCTGGCAAAAAAAGGATTATGGGTTTCTGAATACCGCATTGAATCAGGTTTGAATTGCGGTGGACATGTTTTCCCGACAACCGGATACCTGCTTGGCCCGGTGCTTGAAGAGATGAACCGTATGCGTGAGGACCTGATCAAACAGACATATGATTTGTTCAGGGTCGCACTTAAAGCAAAGAACCGCCCCTGCCCCGATAATGCACCTGAAATTAAAATTACTGCCCAGGGTGGGGTCGGAACGGCGGAAGAACACCAATTCCTGGCCGAGCATTACCAGCTCGACTCAGTTGGCTGGGGCACCCCTTTCCTGCTGGTTCCCGAGGTTGTAAACGTGGATGAAAAAACACTGGACCTCTTGTCCAAGGCAACAGAAGAAGATTTGTTCGTCAGTAATATCAGCCCGTTGGGCGTTTCATTCAACAATGTAAGAGGCAATACGAAGGATCTCGAAAAGGAAACCTATATCAAACAGAATACTCCCGGCAATCCCTGTCCTAAAAACTATGCAGCCCTCAGCAGCGAATTCGGAGAACCGACGCTTTGCCTTGCTTCAAGGAAATACCAGAAGTTGAAAATTGAAGAATTGAAAAACAAGGGTCTAAGTGAAGATGAATTCAAACATGAATACAATAAAGTTGTCGACAAATCATGCATCTGCGTGGGCCTTGGCACTTCTGCACTGCTTGTGAATCACCTTGATACAAGGCTTGAAAAGCCCGGCGTATCGGTTTGCCCCGGCCCAAACATGGCCTATTTTTCCGAAGTGATAACCCTCAAGGAGATGGTTGACCATATCTATGGAAAAATAAATGTGATCAAAAGAAAGGACCGGCCCAACCTCTTCATGAAGGAACTTGTTGTTTACATTGACTTCCTCAAAAGTAAAATGGACGAAACATCACGCCCGTGGTCGGAAAAACAACAGGAGTACTTTGCCAGTTTCAGTGCCAACCTCGGCAAGGGGATCCAATATTACAAGGAACTTTTTTCGACGGTAAAACTGAATATCCAGGATAAAAAAGCCAAACTGATCGCAGACCTGGAAAAATTCGAACTTCAACTGAAAAATCTCCCGGTCAGTTAGTGCTGGTCATGAAATCCAAAACGGTTCAAAAACTTCCTCCCGCCTGGCTCATCAGGTCCATCAATTCTTTTCGTACTTTCCTGGTTCAATTGAACAGAAAACTGTTCCCTGGGAATGTTGTGCTTTACGAGCAATTCCAGTTTCTCTGGCTTTTACCTTCACTTTACGTTGCAGCAAAACTCGACATAGCATCTGTTCTGAAAGGCGGTCCCCTGACAGCCATGGAGATTTCTGAACGCCTTGGCGCTGACGCACCAAGCCTCTCGCGCATCATGCGTGCGCTTGCCAGTCAGGGGATATTCCGGCAAACCTCCGGCGGGCGTTTTACCCTCAACGGGATGTCGAAAGCACTCCTGGATGAAAAGGGTTCCCTGCGTTTCATGATCCTCCACCACCTGGGACCCGTCAACTGGAACCTGATGAGCAACCTGGAATATGCTGTGCGTAATGGAACAGATGCATTTACCGACAAATACGGAAAAGGGATCTACGAGTTTCTCAGGGACCATCCCGAAGAATATGCCCTGTTCGACAAATCGATGTCGAACCTTTCCGACCTTGGGTTGGGCCCGATCCTCCATGCCTATGATTTTTCCCGGTTTTCAATGATTGTCGACATTGGAGGAGGAGAAGGGTTTCTCCTGGCCAACATCCTTCAGAACAACCCCGTATGCAGGGGTGTGCTCTTCGACACACCTGAAGCGCTTGAGAAGGCACCGGAAATGGTTGGCCGTTACCAGGTTGAAGAGAGGGTATCGATCGTTCCTGGAAATTTTTTCAACTCCGTCCCCGCTTCCGGCGACCTTTATATCCTGAAAAATATCATTCACAACTGGGGTGATGAGCAATCAACAGACCTGCTGATGAAGATCCGGCAGGCAATTCTTCCCGGCGGCTTCCTCCTGATCATCGAGATGGTGGTCCCGCCTGGCAACCAGCCATCGCTGGCCAAATTGCTCGACATCCAGATGATGGCCACCTTGCCGGGAGGCAAAGAACGAACCGCAGTTGAATACCATGCACTGCTTGAAAAATCAGGTTTTGCGCTTACAAGGATCATCCCCACCATCTCACCGATCTGCCTGATCGAAGCCAGGAAGAATGGGTAAATCTTCCTATTTTTGCGCCATGAGAAAATCGTGGTCAATCCTTAAAAAAGAGTTCCTGCTGCTTATAAGGGATATCCCGGGTTTGATCATTCTCTTCCTGATGCCGGTTCTGCTGATTTTCGTCGTGACCCTGGCACAGGAAAACGCCCTGAAAGTCGAGAATTCAAGGACCCGGATCCTCTTCGCAGATGAGGTGAAGAGTCCGTTTACAGCAAAACTTCGTGCAAACCTCGAAACATCAGGTTTTTTCCAGTCAGTGACCGAAACCGATAAAGTCCCGGTGACCCTTTCCCGGGCAAAAGCGCTTATTGGCAAGGGAGAGTATAAGTTCGGTTTGCTCCTCCCCCGCTCCGATACGGCCATCATCATTCTCATCGATCCCACGCTGCAGGAAACCTATATGAGATCGGTCACAAATTCCCTCACCTATATCATCCGGGGAGCCCAGGCAAAAGAGGCCATGAACGGCATTATCGGCAACCTCCCCGGCAACATGCAGCCCGTCATCCGGTCATTGGTGGCCGAAACCATGAAAAAGCTGCCCCCTGTCAGGGAATCTTATGCCCTGAAAGAAAAATCGGCCATTCAGCCCGGCGTGATACAGAATAACGTTCCGGGGTTTATCCTCTTTGCCATGTTCTTCATTGTCATTCCTCTCGCGGGGAGCCTCATCACGGAGAAAACCGAAGGCAGCTTCCTGCGTCTCCGTTCGCTGCCGGTCAGTTTAACGGCCATTCTTGGGGGGAAAGTGATTGCCTACCTGGTTGTCTGCCTTCTCCAGTTCATCCTGATGATGGGAATCGGGACCTGGGTATTCCCGACTTTTTTCGGGTTTCCCCCGTTGGAGCTGGGCCATCAGTATTTCGCAATAGCCGTTGCAACAGTTGCGGCATCGCTTGCAGCTATCGGGTTCGGAATCATCGTTGGGGCGGCAGCAACCACGCACAACCAGGCAGCCCTCTTCGGCTCCGTCATGGTCGTCCTGCTTGGGATCACCAGCGGTACTTTCCTTCCTGTCCATATCATGCCTGCCTTTATACAATACATCAGCTATCTCTCCCCTGTTCGTTGGGGAATCGACAATTACCTGGACCTTTTCATCCGCGAAGGGAACATTGCCAGCATCCTGCCCAATACGGTGCTGCTGATCCTGTTTTTTGTTTTTGCTATGGTTACCAGCACGGCCATTCTTTCAAAAAATCAATAAAACTGTTCTCTTAGTACACCGATATCTCGCGGGAATATTATTTAATGGCAACAGCGTTTGGTTTTTTGTAGGGGAAACACCTACAAGAAAATCAGCTCTCCCCTTACAAAGATTTCAGTATTTCATCGTCCGAAGGCACCTTTTTATCCTTACCTTTGTAATAATCTGCAAGGGACATTCCTGATATCACTCCTGCCGTTTCATCCCGCGCCAATTATACCCAAAACCGTAACCCATGAAAGCAAAAAAATTACTCAGTAAGATCCTGCCATTGGCCATGCTGCTGGCACTGATCATGATTGTCACCTTTTCATGCAGGAAGAAAGAGACTGAATACACTCCCGTGCAACCAGTACCTAATCCCAGGCCGGCCACACCAGATGTATTCTCTAACAGGCCGCTGCATTTGATGACGAACAGTGAAGTTGCCAATCATGTTATGTTTCCGGGTCATTTACTCAATCGCATAGGCCATGGATTAAAAGGAGACGACGACCCGCTCG
>CAIKNA010000120.1 GCA_903828645.1 uncultured Bacteroidales bacterium | reverse complement strand
GATCCCGCCGGACTGGTGGGGACAAATACCCGGATGAGCATTTTGTCGGGGGTGATCAATGGAATGGTGGCTGAAATTGAGGGCATTTCTCATGGTTACCAGGAAATTTACCCGGGTTTGAAAATCATCCTCAGCGGCGGGGACTTGAATTATTTTGTCAATCGGCTAAAAATTAGCATCTTTGCACTGCCGAATATCGTCATACACGGTTTACAACAAATTCTCCTGTTTAATGTCAATAAAGCCAAATAGCCTGCGATTCCCGATCCTTCTTTGCCTGTTTTTTCTTCACCTGATGTTATTTTCACAGATCCGGATAGTCTCACCCTATTCCCGCTTTGGCATTGGCGACCTGACGGACAACAACAATGCGTGGAACCTTTCCATGGGGCAACTTGGCATTGGGCTGCGAAGCCCGAGCCACGTCAATTATGCCAATCCTGCCTCATACAGTGCCCTTGACTCGCTTTCATTTGTTTTTGAAGGAGGCTTCACCGGAGAATTTGTGAATCTCAGTTCAGATGTTCAGAATGTGAACCGCAATTATGCCTCCCTTGGATACCTGCATTTCGGAATGCCGGTGAACAGATGGTGGAAAACAGCGCTGGGCCTTGTTCCGTTCAGCGATGTAGGGTACAATGTGGCCAATTACGAAAAGTACCCGAATTCCGGAACAGTGGCCCGCCTCTATTCAGGTACCGGTGGTATCAGCCGTTTGTACTGGGGAAATTCATTCCGGTTTTTAAACCATTTTTCAGTCGGGTTAAACATCTCCTACCTGTTTGGGAGCATGGACCGCCAGGCCACGGTGCTTTTCCCCGATTCGGTGTATGCCATGAATTTCAAAGAGGTTTACCATGTCACCATGAAGGATCTCTATTACAGTTTTGGCGCCCAGTACCGTACCCAGGTGAAAAACGATATCTTCGTCACCCTGGGGGCTGTCTATTCGCCAACGCTGAGCATGGCCTCAAAAACGGATGTCTTCGCCTCAACCTTCCTGATGAATTCCACCGGTGTTGAATCCCCCCGCGACACCCTTGCGATTGCCTCGGGATACAAAGGGCGGATTATCATTCCCATGATGATCGGGGGTGGGTTGTCCTTTGAAAAAACAGACAAATGGCTCATTGGTGTTGATTACAAATGGCAGAACTGGGAAAAATTCAGGGCTTTCGACCAGAGCGATTCCCTTGTGAACAGCTGGCAGATCAGTGCAGGCGGAGAGATCACCCCAAACATTGACAGTTATAACAACTTCCTTGCCCGCATGCATTACAGGCTGGGTTTTACCTATGGAAAAACATACCTGCACCTCCACAACCAGGACCTCGACGAATATGCCATTACTTTTGGACTCGGCATTCCCTTGCGGGGAATGAAGACCATGCTGAACCTGGGGGGACAATACGGGGTAAGAGGCACTACCTCCGATCATCTCATCCGTGAAAGCTATTTTAAAATTGTTGTCGGATTTTCCATCTATGAACGATGGTTTGTCAAGCGCAAATATTTCTAGCCTTGAACCCGCCTCGTTGGATGCACATTTTCACCGGATTAATCGTGCCGGTCATTTTTCTCCTTGTTTCCTGCAGCAAAGCGCCTCCTTCAAACGATGCAATCCGGGTTAAGGAGAATGACCCTGTGATGTCGGCCAAAAACATTGAAGTGCTGTTCAGCGATTCCGGAAAAGTCCAGGCGAAGCTGACCAGTCCGCTGATGAACCGTTACAGCGGGGAAAGCCCTTTTCTTGAATTTCCCACCGGGTTTAAAATCTTCATGTTCGACTCCGTTCAGAAAATCACTTCGACCATTACGGGGAACCGGGGCATGCGCAAGGAACAGTCGCACCTGATGGAAGCCTGGGGCAACGTGGTGGTGCGCAACGAAAAGAAAAATGAGCAAATCAACACCGAACACCTTCTCTGGAGTGAGAGCGAGCACAAAATATGGTCTGATGTAAAGGTGAAGATCACAAGGCCCGACCAGGTGATTTACGGTTCCTGGATGGAATCAAATGAATCTTTTACACACTATTCCATCCAGGACCCCTCCGGCGAAATGAATGTGAAAAAAGACTCTATTTAAGTTTTGTAGGCATAATTGGCTCCAATGCTTTGTTGTTTCGCGAATTATCTATACTTTTGCACCCTATTTTAAATTAAAAATATAGTAGCATGGCGATTATTGGAAATATCAGAAAACACTCAGGACTCGTTGTCATCATTGTGGGTGTCGCAATTGCTGCCTTTGTTATCGGTGACTTTAGCAAAAAAACAGCCAGGAACACCAACGACATCGGCACCGTAAACGGTGAGAGCATTCCTTACGCGGAATTCAACGCCAAAGTTGAAAAGAACCTTGAACTCCAGAAAGAGAATTCGGGCAGTGATAAAATCACGGACCAGGAAACCTACCAGCTGCGCCAGAGCACCTGGACTTCGACAGTGAAGGAACTCCTGATGGGCGAAGAATTCGACGAACTTGGACTCACCGTCTCTCCTGAAGAACTTTTTGACCAGGTACAGGGCAAGCAACCGCACCGTTTCATCCTGCAATATTTTAAAGATCCCAAAACAGGCCAATACAGCCCTTCCGTGGTGCTGAATTATCTTAAGAACCTTGACAAAATGGAACCCAAAGCCAAAAATCAATGGCTTCAGTTCGAAAAAGCTATCAAGGATGATCGCCGTGACAGCAAATTCAACACCCTCATCACCAAAGGATATTATGTACCGAAGGCGTTTTTAAAAAGAGATTTCATCAACCAGTCCAAAGCGCTCAAAGTGCTCTCCGTCGCCCCTGCCCTGACCTCCATTTCCGACAGTTCCATCAAGCTGACCGATACCGACTATCAGAAATTTTATGACAAGAATAAAAATTACTTCTTCATGGAGGATGCTTCACGCGAACTGGACTACGTTCTGTTTGAAGTCAAGCCATCGGATATTGACCGTAAAAAAACAGCCTCAGATGTAGCCATGCTCTTCAGGGATTTTCAAACAAGCCTGGATGCGATGACCTTTACCAATGCCAATTCTGACGTGAAGGCCGACACCATGTTTGTTAAAAAAGGCACTTTCCCATCCCAGCTCGACACCCTGTTGTTTGCCGCCAAACCAGGAGCGGTGTTTCCTCCTTTTGAATTCAACAATTCATGGTACATGGCAAAATTAATTGACATGCAGGACCGCCCCGACTCCATGAAAGGCTCGCAGATACTGCTCGCCTTCGCCGGCACCGGAAATGAAAACATTAAGCGTACGAAAGCGGAAGCCAAGTCAAAAATCGACAGTCTGATGGCCGCTCTCAAAAAGAGTCCGCAGAGTTTTGCTGAAGCTGCAAAAAAATATTCCGATTACCCCTCGGCAAAAGACGATGGCGGCGATCTGAAATGGTTTAAAGACGGGAATCCCAATTTTGATCCCTTCTTCAAGGCAGGTCTCGAGTTGAAACCCAATGAAATGAAGGTTGTGGAAACACGCATCGGCTATTCGCTCTTCCTCCTCACCGAAAAATCAGCCCCCGTAAAAAAGGTGAAGGCTGCCGTTATTACCAGGGCCATCGTTCCAAGCAACCAGACCTTCCAGGATACCTATATGAAGGCCAGCACTTTTGCAGGGCAGAACAAAACAACCGATGCTTTTGAAAAAGCAGCTGTTGCCCAGGGGCTTCAGAAACGCTCTGCTCCGAATATCCGTGAAATGGACAATTACGTGATGGGTCTCCCATCTGCCCGTGAAATGGTCCGCTGGGCCTATGCTGAAAACACAAAAGTCGGGGAGGTAAGTCCTGTTTTCGATCTGACCGGGAAATACGGGATCGCGGTTTTGAAAGCCATTTCATCAAAAGGACAGCAACCATTGAATGATATCAAACCCCGCATTGAATCGTCGGTTAAAAGCCTTAAAAAGATCGACCTCATGGTTGAAAAGATGAAAAAAGAACTGGCAACAACCAAAGACATTACTGCTTTGGCTAACAAACTGAACACCAAGCTGGACACTTCGATGGTTACCTTTTCTGGCAATAACCGTTCGAACATCGGCCGTGAAGCAGAAATCGTGGGACAGTTGTTCACCTCGAAAAAGGCAGAACTGCTGGGTCCGCTGGCAGGCAATTACGGTGCTTACTTCGTCTACATTTCAGACGTTACCGAAGCCCCGGCCAAGGATGATTTCTCTTATGAGAAGATGATCCAGACACAGCAATTCAACCAACGGGTTTCCGGAAACATGTATCCCGCTCTGGAGAAAACAGCCAAGATTACAGATAACCGGTTGAAATTCTATTAAACCGGTACAAGCCTGAACGAAAAAGGCTGTCTCTTTGCGGAGGCAGCCTTTCTTTTTTTGTACCGGTTCCGCCGGATCGTGAAAGCTTATTCGGCCAGTACCAGTACCTTGTTGTTAACCACCTCGATAACGCCTCCTTTGATCTCGAAGAACTGCTCTTCCTTCTCCCCTTTGTTGATGATCTTGATCTTGCCCATCTTCAGAACGGAGATCAATGGAGCATGGTTGTTCAGCACTTCAAACGACCCGTCAATGCCAGGCAACTGGATCAGCCCGACATTGTCGCCGGTAAAAATAGTGGAATCCGGGGTTATTATTTCAACTTTCATTTGTCAATTGTCACTTGTCAATTGTCGCTTATTCCTTGCTCTCCGCCAGCATCTTCTTTCCTTTTTCAATAGCTTCTTCAATGGTACCCACCATGCTGAAGGCCGATTCGGGATATTCATCCACCGAGCCATCCATGATCATGTTAAATCCCTTGATGGTGTCTTCGATGTTTACGAATGCACCGGGAATTCCGGTAAATTGGGTGGCCACGAAGAAGGGTTGCGAAAGGAAGCGCTGCACGCGGCGGGCACGGGAAACGACCAGTTTGTCTTCGTCGGACAATTCATCCATCCCAAGGATGGCGATGATGTCCTGGAGTTCTTTATACCGCTGCAGGATTCTTTTGACGCGCTGGGCGGTGTCGTAATGTTCATCGCCTACCACATCGGGCGAAAGGATGCGCGATGTTGAATCGAGCGGGTCAACCGCGGGGTAAATACCCAATTCCGAGATCTTGCGGCTCAACACCGTGGTGGCATCGAGGTGGGCAAAGGTTGTGGCGGGAGCAGGGTCGGTTAAATCGTCGGCAGGGACATACACCGCCTGTACCGACGTGATTGAACCCCGTTTGGTTGAGGTAATGCGTTCCTGCATGATTCCCATTTCAGATGCAAGGGTAGGCTGGTAGCCCACGGCCGACGGCATTCGGCCAAGAAGCGCAGAGACTTCAGATCCTGCCTGTGTGAAACGGAAAATATTGTCAATGAAAAAGAGGATGTCGCGTCCGCCTGATTTTTCGTCGCCATCGCGGAAATACTCTGCCATGGTGAGACCCGACAGGGCCACGCGGGCACGCGCGCCGGGAGGTTCATTCATTTGTCCGAAAACAAGCGTAGCCTGTGATTTCAGCAGCTCTTCCGGGTCAACCTTCGATAAATCCCAGCCGCCCTTTTCCATGTCTTCCTGGAATTCTTTGCCATACCGGATAACGCCCGACTCGATCATTTCACGCAGGAGGTCATTCCCTTCGCGGGTGCGCTCCCCAACTCCGCCAAAAACCGATAACCCGGCATATTTCTTGGCGATGTTGTTGATGAGTTCCATGATAATGACTGTTTTTCCGACTCCGGCGCCACCGAACAACCCGATCTTGCCACCCTTTGAGTAGGGTTCTATGAGATCGATGACTTTGATCCCGGTAAAAAGAACCTCTTTTGTTGTGCTGAGGGTTTCAAACTTCGGCGGGTCCCTGTGAATGGCGTAAACATGCTCTTCCGATACAGGTCCCAACCCGTCAATGGGCTTGCCGATGACGTTAAATAAACGGCCGCGGACCATGTCACCGACCGGCATCGAGATGGGGCGCCCCATTGCAATCACCGGCATGCCCCGGCGCAATCCATCGGTTGAATCCATGGCAACGGTGCGCATGGTATGCTCACCTACATCATACTGGCATTCGAGTACGATCACGTCACCTTTATCACTTGTCACCTCAAGGGCATCGTAAATATTGGGAAGTTTGACATCTTCATCAAAAACCACGTCGATTACCGGGCCGATGATCTGAGAGATTTTTCCACTATTCTTTGCTTGCATGATATGGCTTAATATTTCATGCAAAGATAAAATATCTAATTGATTAAATGTTTGATGTGGGAAATTTTTACCGTAATTTTGTCGTTTCTAATCTTTGCAACCTTACATTTTGCCTATGAAGTTATTAAAATTGTGTCTGTTGCTGACTATTGTTTTCCCTATGTTCTCCTTTGCCCAGCGAAACACAGATGCCATCATTGACACTGTTGAAACCCACAAGGGGCCTGTGATCCTCTATAAAAATTTCACCTGGGAGTACCTTCAGGATGAGCCTGTGCTTATGAGCCAGGAAGACGACTCCACCGGGTTGTTCACCACCCAATGGATCAATGACCAGATTTTTGCCTACCGCCTCAGACCCGACTCCGTTCATGATACGCTGATCATGCTTACTTCGGCAGAACGGATTTTTACCCTGCCTGTCTATGGCAAACTTTTTCGTGGATTCACCTATTCGCACAAGGGGCTTGATATAAAATTGAACAAGGGCGATACCGTCAAGGCCGCGTTCGACGGGGTAGTGCGCTATGCCAAATATAACCGCGGCGGGTTTGGCAACCTGATCATCATCCGTCATTACAATGGCCTGGAAACCTATTACGGGCACCTGTCGAAGATCAACGTAAAGGTGAACGAGGTGGTGAAGTCGGGCGAACACATTGCGCTGGGAGGCTCCACCGGGAGAAGCCGGGGGCCGCACCTGCATTTTGAAGTGAGGTACAAAGATCTGCCGCTTGATCCGCTGCGGGTGATCGACTTCGACAACCAGAAACTCATATCAAACACCTTCCCGGTAACCAGGCGGGTATTCTTTCCCAACGATTATTCTCCCAATGCCCAGGTTGTCAGGATAAAAAGCGGCGATACCATTGGCAAACTGGCGCACAAATACCGCACCTCCGTGAAGGAGATCTGCGCGATGAACAAGATCAAGCCAAATACAAAGCTGAAAGTCGGAAGGTCGATCAGGGTGAGGTGAGGAGGATTTACGATTTACGATTTGCAGGGGATGTCAGGGTTTTTCGACGGGAATTTCATGTTCGTGCGTGGAAACGAACACTTTTTTCTGAAAGAAAATGAGGATTAAAACACCCGTGGTGATCGAGGAATCGGCAATGTTGAAAACCGGCCGGAAAAAGACAAGTTCTTCACCTCCCCATAATGGCATCCATGCGGGAAAGTGCGATTCAATGATCGGGAAATAGAGCATGTCAACAACTTTTCCGTGCAAAAAAGAACCGTAGCCACCGCCTTTGGGAAAGAAAGTTGCAATTTGCATATAGGTGCTTTCGTTGAATATCATCCCGTAAAAAGCACTGTCGAGTATGTTCCCGAGCGCTCCCGCCAGGATGAGTGAAATACACAGGATAAGCAGGTTGCCCGCCCCTTTCCGGGTAACCTTGTAAAGCCACCAGCCAATGATGATTACCGCGAAGATCCGGAAGAGGCTCAGCAGCAGTTTGCCGTTCATTCCTCCCAGTTTCATTCCGAAAGCCATCCCTTCATTTTCAGTAAAATGCAGATAGAACCAATGCCCGAGTATGGCATGATTCTCGCCCATATAAAAACTGGTTTTGATCCAGAGTTTCAACACCTGGTCAATGACCAGTATGGCAAATACAATAAGTGCCGCTTTTTTCAAATGGATATTGTTGCCGGAAAAATTATTCCATGTCTGGATCGAGTGGACGGGATGCAACAGGTGCTGCAACCTGCATGCGCTTGGCTTCAATGCTCAGGGTGGCATGAGGTACACTGCGCAGGCGGTCGGCAGGAATGAGCTTTCCGGTAACCCTGCATATTCCGTAGGTTTTATTCTCAATCCTGATCAGGGCGTTCTCGAGCGATTTGATGAACTTTTCCTGGCGGGCGGCAAACTTGCTGTTCTCTTCCTTCGAAAACACCTGGTAGCCCTCTTCAAGTACTTTGAAAGTTGGCGAAGTGTCGTTTGTATCATGCTCGTTACCGGTCGTATACGATTCCGTAAGCAACTTCAGGTCATGGTGTGCCTTGTCCAGTTTCTTCAGAATAATCTGTTTGAACTCCTCAAGCTCCTCATCAGAATACCGGTTTTTTTCCATCTGTGATGTTGCGGTTGCTTTTTTCATAAGTCAAGGTTTGTTAGTCAATCCTTTTAATTTCAATGAATGTTGAAATCTGGTCTGTAATTTCAATTAAAACTTTTTGGGTTTCCTCAATTTCAGCTACAACTTCGAACGATTGAGCCAGAGTTTCGGAGCAAATATAGGAAATATAACGATGCACGGCTTCATCAAGATCGGTGTGCGACTGTAATTTAACGATAATTTTATCGGTCACTTCGAATCCTTTATCCTTCCTGAGGTTCTGGATCCTGTTGATCACCTCCCGGGCGAGCCCCTCCTGTAAAAGTTCAGGGGTAAGGGTGATGTCAAGGGCCACCGTAAGCGATCCCATGCTGGCGACCTGCCATCCGGGGATGTCTTCGGAAAGGATCTCCACATCATCCACCAGCAAATCAACCGGCTGGCCTTCCACCTGGATGGTAAGCAACCCCTCCTTTTCAAGCGTGGTAATCTGCTGCTGCGTGATTGAAGTCACGGCAGCGGCAAGCTGTTTCATCAGTTTGCCATATCTGGGGCCAAGTTTTTTAAAGTCCGGTTTGATTTTTTTCACCAGGACCCCTGCCGTGTCGGTAATGTATTCGAGTTCCTTCACGTTGACTTCCGAAAGGATGAGACTCTTCACGGCATCGATCTGGCGCGAAAGATGGTCGTTCATGACCGGGATCAGCACCCTGTTCAATGGCTGCCTCACGCGCAGCCTGGTAGATTTGCGGATGGAGAGAATCATCGATGCGATTTTCTGGGCCAGTTCCATGCGCTCTTCGAGATCCGTGTCGATCAGCGAAAGATCTGCCTTTGGAAATTCGGTGAGATGGACCGAGTCAACGGGGTAACGGCCGGTTACCGTGTTTAGGTCGACAAAAAGCCGTTCGGCAAAGAAGGGGGCAATGGGCGACGAAAGCTGGGCAATTACTTCAAGGCAGCGATAAAGCGTCTGGTAGGCCGAAATTTTATCCTGCGAATAGTCCCCTCTCCAGAAGCGGCGCCTGCAGAGGCGAACATACCAGTTACTCAGGTGGGCATCCACGAAATCGGAGATGGCCCGGCCGGCTTTGGTAGGTTCATAATCGGCATAGCATTCGTCCACCGTCTTTACCAGGGAGTTCAGCTCGGAAAGAATCCAGCGGTCGATCTCGGGGCGGTCGCTGATGGCGATTTCAGGTTCGCTGTAAGTAAATCCATCGATGTTGGCATAGAGGGAATAGAACGCATAGATGTTGTAGAGCGTGCCAAAGAATTTCCGCCTTATCTCCTCAATGCCGTCTACGTCAAACTTCAGGTTGTCCCATGGCTGCGAATTGGTGATCATATACCAGCGGGTGGCATCAGGACCGTATTTGTTGATGGTTTCGAAAGGATCAACGGCGTTGCCAAGGCGTTTCGACATCTTGTTGCCGTTCTTGTCGAGTACCAGTCCGTTGGAGACACAGGTTTTGTAAGAAACACCTCCAAAAAGCATCACAGCGATGGCATGGAGGGTAAAGAACCATCCCCGGGTCTGATCTACGCCTTCGGCGATGAAATCGGCAGGAAAGTAGCTCTCCAGTTTGCGGGTTTGTTCAAAGGGATAATGATACTGGGCATAAGGCATGGCGCCTGAATCGAACCATACATCGATCAGGTCGGCCTCGCGGAACATCGGCATGCCGCTGTCGGTTACCAGGATGATGTCGTCGACAAAGGGGCGGTGCAGGTCGAATGAATGGTAATTCTCATCGGTCGTTTCCGCAGGATTGAAATTCTCAAGCGGGTTGGATTTCATTACCCCGGCGGCGACAGCTTTTTCGATTTCCACTTTAAGCTGTGCCACGGAACCAATGCAAATTTCCTTTTGCTGATCCTCTGATCTCCAGATGGGCAGGGGGGTGCCCCAGAAGCGCGAGCGGGAGAGGTTCCAGTCAACCAGGTTTTCCAGCCAGTTTCCGAAACGACCGGTACCGGTCGATTCCGGTTTCCAGTTGATGGTTTTATTAAGGGCGATCATCTCGTCCTTGTAGGCGGTTGTGCGGATAAACCAGGAATCGAGCGGGTAATAGAGGATGGGCTTGTCGGTTCGCCAGCAATGCGGGTAGGAGTGTTCGTATTTTTCCGACCTGAAGGCTTTATTTTCGTGCTTGAGTTTTACAATGATGTCGATATCCACTGGGGGACAATTTCCGGCTATGCAGGCGGCGTCGTATTCAGGTTTCACATACCGGCCGGCAAATTCGCCCATCTGTTCGGTGAACCTTCCCTGCTTGTCAACCAGTGTAAGCGAACCCAGCCCGTATTGACGGCCTACGCGAAAGTCGTCGGCGCCAAAACTGGGGGCGATGTGAACGATGCCGGTACCATCCTCGGTAGTTACAAAATCGCCCATGACCACGCGGAAGGGGTCTCCCTCTTCGGGGAGGGCATAATTAAGGAGTTGTTCAAAACGGATCCCTTCAAAATCCCTGCCTTTGAATTCGGCCACCACCTGGAAAGGAATGTGTTTGTCGCCTTCGTGGTAGCTTTCCATTTCAAGCTGGCTGTTTTTCTCCGGGAAATACTGGTGCAGCAATTCTTTGGCCAGAATCACTGTTTGTTCTGTAAACGTGTAGGGGTTGAATGTTTTTACGAGAACGTATGTGATCTCCTTACCCATCGCCAGCCCGGTATTCGATGGCAGGGTCCAGGGCGTGGTGGTCCATGCCAGGATGTACAATTCTCCGAAAAGATCGCTGAAGAGGAAGGCTGAACGCGCATCCCGGATCACCTTGAACTGGGCTACCACGGTATTGTCCTTCACCATTTTGTAGGTGCCGGGCTGGTTCAGTTCATGCGTGCTGAGGCCGGTTCCGGCGGCAGGCGAGTATGGCTGAATGGTGTATCCCTTGTACAGCAGGCCTTTTTCATACAATTTGCCCAGCAGGTACCAGACACTTTCAATATACTTGTTTTCGTAGGTAATGTATGGATCATCCAGGTTGAGCCAGTAGCCCATCCGTATGGTGAGGTCGTCCCACAGGTCCTTGTATTTCATCACCTCGGTTCGGCACTCCCTGTTGTAATCCTCAATGGAAATAGATTTGCCGATATCCTCCTTGGTGATCCCCAGTTTTTTCTCAACCCCGATCTCGATGGGCAGCCCGTGGGTATCCCAGCCTGCCTTGCGGCTGACATAAAACCCCTTCATGGTCTTGTACCTGCAGAAAATATCCTTGATGGCGCGGGCCATCACGTGGTGGATGCCGGGAATGCCATTTGCCGAAGGAGGACCTTCATAAAAAACATAGGGTGGTTTCCCTTCCGTCAGTTTCAGGCTCTTTTCGAAGGTGCCGTGCGTTTCCCAATAGGATTGGATTTCGTCTCCAATCCTTGTCAGGTCGAGGTTTTTGTATTCAGCGTATCGTTTGTTCATTGTTTATCTTTCAGCCTGCCGGCAATTGTGATCCGTCAAGTCAACCGGCGATTCCCTCACCGCGTCTTAAAAAGGCGTGCAAAATTACGAAAATTTCTTTTATAACTTTGCAAATCAAACCTAACCATCATGACCGGCAAAACCACCATTGTACTTGAAAACATCTTCTCCAGGAAGAGTGTACGCAATTTCACCGGGGAGGTGGTCACAAAGGCCTGCCTGCTGGCGCTGCTGAAGGCGGGAATGGCAGCTCCTTCGGCGCGCAACCGCCAGCCGCTTGCCTTTGTCGCAGTTACTGAACGCGGCCTCCTGGAGGCTTTGGGAACAGGGCTTCCCTACACCAAGATGCTGTTCAGGGCAGGAGCCTGCATCGTGGTTTGCGGCGACAGCAAGGTCGATCTTCAGCAGGGAGCCATGGATTTATGGTACCAGGATGCCTCTGCGGCCACGGAGAATATCCTTCTGGCGGCGGAGGGCATGGAACTGGGCGCGGTATGGTCGGCTCTTTACCCTTATCCTGAGCGTGAAAATCACGTGCGGAAACTCCTGAAACTGCCTCCGGATGTCAGCCCGTTCAGCATTGTCCCGATCGGGCATCCCACGGGGCAGGACCTGCCAAAGGACAAGTTCAGGGCGGAGAAGATTCACTGGGAAACCTGGTGAAACTTAGTTACCCTGTTGCCTGACTATTTTCCCGACGCCTGCGTGGTTGTTCTGTAAAACTTTTACCAGGTATATTCCCGGGACCTGATCGCCCAATGAAAACAGGTGAGTCCTGCCCGACTGAATCTCAGCTTCCAGTAACTTCGACCCCATCATATCATACACTTCGATGAGAGCGGGGGTGACCTCCGGCTTTTCGAAGAGTTCAACGGTGAAATTCCCGTTGGTGGGGTTTGGATATATCCTGAAAAACGATTTTTCCGGTGTCCTGGCAAGGGAGTCGACCTTCTGAATTGCCACCGCCGGCATCGCAGGCTGTGTGCAAAAAGGACCTGAAGGAGCGATATAACCCCTCATATAACCCCCGGGCTGAACAGTGGTGTTAGGCAGGTAATGAATCTCCTGGCCGGCAATCATGGTTGAGTTGCCTCCATTCTGAATGGTATAAGTAGTTCCGCTGCCGGCAACTGTGATTGTTTGCAGGGCATTGTAGCATATGGTTTCTGCTATGGTGCCCATAACCGAACAGGTGGCCGGAACGTTCGGGGCCTCACGGATGCAGCGCAATGGAAAAGCATAAGATTTGGTATAATAAAACATGGAGCATCCTGCGGGATAAGAAAGCAGATACCAGCCAACAGAAGTGCTGTATTGCCCGGTGCTCCAGTAGTATCCGTTTGATCCACGGTAACGCATCGATCCATCGCTCGCATACAACAAACCTGCAGAATGCAGTTTTAACCCAGCGTTCCATGAGTCGGTATTCGTGGTCCAATTTCCCAGGGCATCTACATTTGTCCACTCCGTATTCGTTGGCAGCCGCCAGCCGGTGCCAAGCTCAATTGCACATGGATCGTTGCCACTCTGCCAGTCAAGGTTTTCATTGACAGAGGTGATCCAGGTGGTATTCGGTGTTCGGGTGCTGCCGTCATGCCTGTATCCCTGCTTCCGGTTAAACTGCCAGTACCATCCGGCTGAGGCTTCAGTGGCATCATTAACGGAGGTTGCCTGGTGGTCGGCGCCAAGGTTACTGGTTATCCAGCATTTTGCAGATTCACCGGGAATATTGGTAACAGAGCCGTAGGTAACTGTTTTAGCAACCGGGGCTACCGATCCCGCCAAATGGTTAACCGTAAAAAATGAACAATAAGGTAATGCCGATGTAAAACTCACCTCACTGCCATAGGATGTTCCAATGCAATTTGTCGCATAAGCCCGCAGAAAATAGAGTGTATTTGGTGCAAGGCCTGTCAGATTGCTGACAAACCCTCCATTTCCTCCCCCATCTGTTGTATGGTTGCCGGTAATTAAAGGACCAGGGGAGGTGCTCCAGCAAACACCCCTGGTTGTCACCCCAACTCCGCCTGAACTTGTCACATTGCCACCTGCAGTAGCAACCGTGGCTGCGAAACCGGAAACCGCCACTGTGCTGACAGTCGGGATTGTTGAAGAATTATCTGCCTCCTTGATGCAACGAACTGGAAAACCAAACGCTTTATTACCGCAGCTCATCAAACTGTTATCTCCTCCAAATAACAGCACGTTGCCCAAGGATGAGCTGGCATTGGTAAGGCTCCAGTATATTCCCTGACTCCCGATATTATACAAAGTACCATCGTTATAGTATAGATATCCCGCCATGTGCAGCTTTAATCCAGAATTCCACGGCCCGTTCATATTGGTCCAGTTTCCGCTTGCATCCGCATTTGACCATTCCGTATAAGTTGGAAGCCGCCAGCAGTTGCCAATTTCCAGCGCACACGGGTCGTTGGCAGCATCCCAGTCAAGGCTTTCATTGATGGAGTTGATCCATGCGGTATTGGGTGTTCGTGTGGTACCATCATGTTTGTATCCCTGTTTGCGGTTAAACTGCCAGTACCATCCTGCTGAGGTTTCATTGGCATCGCTGACGGAAGTTGCCTGGTGGTCGGCGCCAAGGTTACTGGTAATCCAGCATTTTGAAGGTTCACCCGATATGTTTGTCATGGTACCATATGTAACCGTTTTATCAACAGGGGACACTCCTCCCGCGGCCAGATGGTTAACTGTAACAGACCCGCACGTGGTCGTAAAACTGATCTCATTACCATATGCAACCCCGATGCTGTTTGCAGCATAGGCTCGAACATAATACAATGAGTGTGCGGTCAGGCCTGAGAGGCTGCTGGTAAAGGTACCGGGACCGGTGCCACTTGCAGAATGACTTCCGGAGATGGTTGGATTCGTCGCGGAACCCCAGCAAACACCCCTGGCGGTGACCGCGGCTCCGCCATCATTGGTTACAGTTCCGCCAATAGTTGCTGAAGTTGCCCCGTAATCAGATCCGCCTGTGGTAAAAACAGTTGCAGTTGATATAATAGTTCCGGTGTCCCTGAGGCAGCGCAGCGAAAAGCCGTTTGCCTTTGAGTCTCCATGAGCCACGTTGCAGCCGCCATCAAACAGGCAGAGGCTCCATCCGTTTACAGCATCGTACTGCATGCTGCTCCTGTAGGTGCCATTAATGCCCCGGTTGGCCAATGTTCCCGTACTGAAATTGAGGCTGCCTGCTGCATGCAATTTCAAACCTGAATTCCATGGATCAGTCCACGTTGACCAGCCACCTGTTGCGTCCACATTGGTCCACTCAGAAGAGGTTGGTATGCGCCAGCCTGATCCCGCCTCAATGGCACAGGGATCGTTGGCCGCGATCCAATCCGAACTTTCACTGATGGCGGCTGTCGGCCACGAGGGGGTTAAAACTGAGCCTGTATGCTTATAGCCCTGTTTCCGGTTAAATTGCCAGTACCAGCCTGCCGAGGATTCTGTGGCATCGCTTACCGCGGCAGCCTGGTGGTCGGAGCCAAGGTTGCTTGTAATCCAACATTTTGAAGGCTCCCCGGGAATATTGGCAACTGTACCATAGGTGACTGTTTTACTGACAGGAGCAACGACACCGGCAACATGGTTAATGGTTATCGCAGACCCGCAGGGAAAGGTGGTGGTAAAACTCACGAGCGACCCATAGGATGTCCCGACACCATTTGTCGCGTATGCCCTCACAAAATAGAGCGTATTTGCCGTCAGACCGGTGAGATGGCTTACAAAGACGCCTGTCCCGGTGCTGTCTGTGGTATGGTTGCCCGACGTTGTGGGATTTGATGAAGTACCCCAGCAAACACCACGGACTGTGACCACGTCTCCTCCATCGTTGGTTACATTGCCACCGGCAGTGGCTGTATTGGGAGCAATATTGAAAACAACCGTTGTGGTAATAGCGGGGACTACGGCATCCCTGATACATCTCATGGCAAAACCATCCGCTTTGCTTCCCTGGTAGGTAACCCCGCAAAAATTAGGACAGAAATACATATTGTACCCGATGCTTGCACTTTGCTGCGTGCTGGTACAGTAAAAACCCATGCTGCCGCGGACATGCAAGGCGCTGTCGCCGCCATAAATGAAACCTGCATCATGAAGCTTCAAATCAGAGTTCCAGGCTCCGTTCATCTCTGTCCAGTTTCCATTTACATATACCTGGCTCCATTCGTATGCAGTAGGAATCCGCCAGCCGTCGCCAAGTTCAAGCCTGCACGGATCGTTGTCAGTTTCCCAATTAATATTTTCACTGATTGACGTAACCCATGCCGTATTCGGAGTTCGGATGTTGCCATCATGCCTGTATCCCTGCCTGCGATTGAATTGCCAGTACCACCCGGCCGAGGCTTCCGTGGCATCTCCAACCGCTGTTGCCTGGTGATCGGCGCCAAGGTTGCTGGTAATCCAGCATTTCAATGGCAAACCGGCCATATTGGCCATTGTACTGTAGGTTACTGTCTTATTCACCGGGGCTACTCCCCCGGAAGCAACATGGCTGACGGTGAACGAACCACAGGTAGGGGCAACCAGGGTGGTAAAACTAACCTGGTTTGCGTAAGTTGTACCAAATGCGGAGGTGGCATATGCCCTCAGGTAATATAAGGTATTGGAGGTAAGACCGGTGAAGTTGCTTGCAAACACGCCTGTTCCGCTGCCATTGGTGGTATGGCTGTTTGATATTGCCGGATTGGGGGCCGTACTCCAGCAAACCCCTCTTGCCGTTACAGCGGCTCCCCCGTCGGATGTTATATTCCCTCCGCTGGTCCCCGACGTATGCGTTACACCTGAGACAGGGACTGTCGTGATGACAGGCTTGCCGGCAATTGAAAAATTTGAATTGCTGAAATCAAAAAGGTTGTTGTTCCCGGTACTGGTAATTTTTACCTGGTAGCCGGCACTGATGCTTTGATCCGCAGGTATCGTCCATATATAACTTCCGGTGCTGGCAGCCGACGCTGCAATAGTCCCGCTCAATACCCCATCTTTGTAAAGCTCGATTCTGACATTTTCAGAAATATTGTCATTCCAGGTGAGGGTATCCGTCGACCCGGGCTGCCAGAATTCCCCGCCGTTGGGGCTTGTTATAACGATCATGGGAATGGGTTGGATGCTGATAACACTTACTCCGTAGTGCTGCAGTCCGGAATAGCTCCCTCCCCATGTCATGGTATGTGTTGAATAATCCCAGGTATCATGCAGATACACATTATTGCCTATGCTGTCATAGCCGAATCCGAGCATGGTATGTCCCGAAACCTGGATGAGAACGGGGCGGCCTGCATCAATTTCCTGCCTGTACTGGGCAAATGTAAAACCGAGCGTATTCCCGTTATAGCCATAGATTAACTGGTTGTAATAATTCGTGACCACGTATCCTCTTGACTCAAAAAAGAGTTTTAAACCGTAAGTTCCGTCCTGGGTTGATGAACGCGGGGTGCCGTCCCAATTATACTGGAACGAGGTAGCACCATCCTGCAGTCCGTAAACAGACTGGCTCGTTTTCATAAAATCCCCGGTGCAGTCGTCATAAGCATGCTGGGTCCACCCGTTGGTGATATATGGATCCGGGCTTGTATTCAAATAACTTATCCAGTAATCATCCACATGCCCCCGTGCAGTGCGTCCGTCCACCCCCATCCTGGTGGCGCTTAACGGACATTGTGCGCGGTTTTCCCCGTTGATCACAACATTTCCCCATGTACTGTTATCCATCGGGGCCAACCCGTTGTTTGTTGGCCCGGAGTAGATATTTATAAACCCTGAACGGTCATAAAAACCGGCCATCATTGCGGCTGAGGTGGGGGAACATCCAAAAGACCAATAATACCCTGGAACTTCAGAAAGGATTTTTGATGTCATCGTAATATTGTCGGCTTCGGGCATTCGAAGTGAATCGGGAGGTCTCCCCGGAACAAGGATTTCAACGACCTCTTTTCCAATGGAATCCACATATCGCCTGGTAACCAGGCTGTTTAAATCAAACGACTTTTGTCCGAAACTGTGACTTGCCAGCAAAATTATCAATGCCAGGAAAATTGCTTTTTTCATTGGATCCTTTTTTAGGGTCATGCTGTTTTGAAAGGTTATCATTTTCACCCAAATCGGGGTGGATTTAATTCAATTGCTTTACCCGTTCATGGTATTTTCAAAAATAGTTGTAATGACCCTGTTAAAAACTCTTAAATCAAATAACTGTAGGAGTTATCTGTTTTTCTTTAGCAACAATAGGTATTCTCTCATCACTTCAAGCCATCTTCCCCGTTTTTTTAACGGTCGATTGTTTTCTCTTTTCATCTGAAGAGGTTTGTTAATTGATTATTTTTGAATCTTATAAAATCGCCGTCGGGATCAATGAAGCACCAGGTTCGTTTGATAAAACTCCTCATGCACCCCGTCTCACTTTCCTTAATGGTTACAGTGATTATTGTGCTATTGTTTATTCCAACCCCTGCAAAGTACAAACTGCAGATCGAAGATGAAACAACAACCCATAAAACCACGTTGATTTGCTACGATGACCTGGATGGTAATGGTTTCAGCGATAAGATCTGTGCACAGGACTATGCAAGCGAAAACCAGGTAGCATCCCTGCTGATCTGGTACAACCCGGGCCTGTTCTTCAATGAATGGGATTTCCCCGGATCATTTTCCTTTGGGCAAAAGAGCTTTATTAAAACCGGAGATTACGACAATGACGGAAAAAAGGAGGTCTACCTCCTCTCCATTCGTTCCGATTCAGTTTTCCTGAATATCATCAGGAACCCAAAATCGAAAACCGCCGGCATCACCACCCGGTTTATTACCACTGTTACATTCTGGAACGGCAAACCAAATCTTAATGTCTATATGGCGGACCTGGCCGACATGAACGGAGATTCTTTCGGGGACCTTGTTTTCTCCGTCAATTCCGGATTCTCTGCTGAACCAAGGGGCCTTTATGTTTATGATATCCGGCATGACTCCCTTGGCGTTTCACCCAAAAAGGGGTACTTCGGACGTCCTGAAATAGTCAGGGATATCAATGGCGATGGCTTTCCTGAGATCATTCTGAACGGCTATGCCTGCCAGAATGTGCTCGATACGATTGCCAACCCGGTTCACGACCGGTGTTGCTGGCTGATTGTTTATGATCACAATCTCAACTACCTCTTCCCTCCGAAAAAATTTCCAGCAATCGGGTACAGTGTTCTCACAAGTGTAGTGTTTCCAGGCAAACCAGGACCATACGATTTGTTTTCCTGTTATTGTCCACCGGCATCCCCGGGGGCGACTGTGCAGCTGTACCACCTGGATCATCACGGGTTGACTCTTCGAACCTGTTCCATTCCCGGGATTCTTTCGGAAGGCGGAGGGAATTTCTTTCCTTTCAGGCAGGGAGGCAGCAATTATATGGCGATTTCGGCCTCGCGCCGCGAAATCGATTGCTTTGATACTTCGCTGGGGCTGACAAGAAGGATCACCATCAAACCGGGAATGTTTACCCAGCCATTTAACCTGGATATCGATGCGGACGGGAAGCATGAAATTTTATCCCTTGATGCGGAAAGGCATTTACTCACTGTGTTTCGTCCTGACCTTACCGATCCTGCCATCCTCAGGCTACCGGATGAAGAGTGGTCGGGATCGCAGATGTCGGTGATTGAAAGCCCGGATGCCGATCGCCTGCTCTCCCTTTTCAACGGGAAAAAGGAATTAATGCTTTCATACACATACAACCCTTTTTATTACAGCAGATGGGGGGTGTATGCAGTCATCTTTCTTTCAATTTATCTTTTTACAATCCTGGTGGGACGCATTCAGCGAAGCCAGCTTCTTAAACAGCAACAAACCGAAAAAAAAATAACCGAACTCCAGCTCAAGATCGTCCGTAACCAGATGGACCCGCATTTCACCCTGAACGCGATCAATTCCGTTGTTGATGCCATCAACCGCGAGGAGAAGGAAGAGGCAAGGGAGAACCTGCTTCACTTTTCGAAGATGTACAGGTCGCTGGTATTGTCGGCTGACAAGATAAAACGCTCCCTGCGCGAGGAGATCGATTTTACCGAGAATTACCTGGCGTTGGAACGTTTCAGGTTCGGGCAGCGGTTTTCCTATTACATCAGGATAAATCCTGATGTCGAGCTCACCTGGGAAGTACCCAAAATGGTGATCCAGTCGCCTGTAGAGAATGCGGTGAAACATGGCCTGCTGGATAAAACCTGCGGAGGGATAATCGAAATTCATGCCCGGCATGAGGACCACAAACTTATCCTTGAAATTACCGACAATGGCGCAGGCCGTGAATCATCTGCGTTGGCAGGTAAAACATCCACCGGAAAAGGAATGGAGATTATGGAGCAGTTTTTCGGTTTGTACTATAAAATCACCGGGACCAGGGTGCAATCGAAGGTCTTCGACTTGCAGGACGAGGCAGGAAATGCATCGGGAACAAAAGTTATCGTAACCATTCCGCTGTCATAGAGGCCTGATATTTATGATCACAAATTACTTTCTCACACTGTTTTTGTTAATTTCGTAACCAAATGACAAAGACACTCCGTACCATCCTTGTCGATGACGAACCCGGTGCCATAGCCAACCTGGAAGCACTTCTCAGGGGATACCCCTCAATTGCGGTGATCGCCTCTGTTACCAATGCCATGCAAGCTGTTGATGCTATTCTTGAAAATCAGCCGGATGTGGTGTTTCTGGATATCCAGATGCCCGGGAGAACAGGCTTTGAAATTGCCCGCGATTTGCTTGACAGCGCCTTTTTCCCGAAGATTATTTTTTCAACAGCATTTGATAAGTTTGCCATCGGGGCAATCCGGCATGCTGCTTTTGATTTCCTGGTGAAACCTGTAAACCCGGAAGAGCTGAAACAAGCCATTGACAGGTTACAGCAAATCCCATCAAAATCTATTCAAACCGACCAGCTGGCCAGGCTGATAGAGCGAACGCTGTCAAAACCCAGGATCAAAATCAGCAACACGGGTGGATTTTCCCTGGTCGATCCTGCCGATATCATTTATATCCAGGCCGACTGGAATTATTCTGTATTGTTTTTCGATAAAGAAAAGAGCGAACTCGCAACCATGAATATCGGTTTGCTTGAAGAATCACTTCCCAAAAATGATTTCTTCCGGATCAGCCGGTCTGTGATCATCAATGTGACCTACCTTAAAAAAGTCAACCGGAAGAAACGCCAGGCCCTGCTGATCAAGGACGGTCAGGAGTACACATTCCAGATTCCCTTGTTAAATATCCGCAAGATGGAACGGTTTCTAGAATAATTCCGACTGCCCGCCTGTACCCTGACAAGCAACAACTCTTTTCCCTACCTTTGCAAAAAACTTGAAATCGTGAGAAAATTTATATCCATCCGTTCGGGGGCGGGAACCATCCTGCCCTTTTTACTTGTCCTCTTCATTTCCAGGGTTTTCGCCCAGATACCGCCAGGGTATTATGACCCGGCCAGCGGTAAAACCGGAGTGGCGCTGCAGGCAGCTTTGCACACCATCATCAAGGGACATACGGTAATCTCCTATGCCGGCCTCTGGACGGCCTATTATACGACCGATGACAAACCCAACGGCAAGGTGTGGGACATGTACTCCGACATTCCCGACGGCACGCCAAACGGGAATCCGCCCTATTCTTATACCTTCGGAACGAACCAGTGCGGCAATTACAGTGGAGAGGGTGACTGTTACAACCGCGAACACTCATGGCCCAAAAGCTGGTTCAACGACACCCCCCCGATGAACTCCGATATCTTCCACATTTACCCTACGGATGGAAAAGTGAACGGGATGCGCGACAACTATCCCTATGGAACCGTATCCGCCCCGTCATGGACCTCCGAGAATGGCAGCAAACTCGGCACCTGCACTTGGCCCGGGTATACCGGAACAGTGTTTGAACCCCGCGATGAATACAAAGGAGATTTTGCCCGCTCCTATTTTTACATGTCAACCCGCTACTATACGGAGGATGCCGGCTGGGCAGGCAGTCCGGCGACAACCGGCTCGCAGCTGAAGCCGTGGGCATTGCAACTCATGTTGCACTGGAGTACCATTGATCCGGTTTCACAGAAAGAGATCGACCGGAACAACACCGTTTACGGCATGCAGCATAATCGCAACCCCTTTATCGACCACCCCGAGTTTGCCGGGCAGATCTGGGGAAACACGGTTGGGGTGCAGGATATGAATGCCATGGATTTTCAACTGGTTCCCTATCCCAATCCGGCGACCGACTTTTGTTCCATAGACCTGCCTGCCGGGATCAATGCAGACAACCTATATCTCACGGTGATTTCCGTGAACGGGTTGAAATTCAATCCCGGTTATTCTCAAAATGGAACAGCACTAACCATTGATGTGCGGTCGCTGCCGCGGGGTATCTATTTCCTGATGCTTAACGGTGAATCAGCGGCATATCATGCAAAAGTGGTGAAAGAATAACTAATACGCCCACTTCACCCAGATGCTTCCCCAGGTAAACCCTCCTCCGAAGGCTGCAAGAATGATGTTATCACCTTTCTTCAGTTTGTTTTCCCACTCCCACAGACACAGCGGGATGGTGGCGTCGGTGGTATTGCCGTAGCGGTCGATGTTGATCATCACCTTTTCCTTGCCAACGCCCATGCGGCGGGCGGTCGCATCAATGATCCGCAAATTGGCCTGGTGCGGCACCAGGTATGAAATATCATCTGCCGTCAGGTTGTTCCGTTCCATGATCTCGGCCGAAACATCTGCCATGCGGGTCACTGCAAATTTGAAAACGGGCTGGCCCTCCTGGTAGATAAAATGCTCTTTGGCATCAACCGTTTCGTGTGAAGGCGGGCGTAAAGAACCTCCTGCCTTCATGTGCAGGTAGTTCCTGCCCGATCCGTCGGTGCCTGCGATCGAATCCATGATGCCGACCTCCTCGGTGGTGGGCTCAAGCAACAAGGCACCTGCGGCATCACCAAAGAGTACGCAGGTTTCGCGGGCGGTATAATCGGTAATCCCCGACATTTTATCGGCCCCGACCACGATCACTTTCTTGTACATCCCTGTTTCTATGAATTTTGAAGCGGTTATCAGGGTGAAAAGCAACCCGGAGCAGGCTGCGTTGATGTCGAAACTAAAAGCATTCTTCAAACCGGCCTTATCGCTGATGATATTCGCCGTTGCGGGGAAAGTCATGTCGGGAGTAACCGTAGCGCATATGAGCAGTTCGATCTCTTCGGGCTTTGTCCCGGTTTTTTCGAGCAACCCCTTTACTGCTTCGGCGCCCATGTCGGAAGTTGCCAGGCCTTCACCTTTCAGGATATGACGTTCCCGGATGCCGGTGCGTGTCATGATCCATTCATCGGTGGTTTCTACCATGGTTTCCAGCTCCTTGTTGGTCAATATATAAGGAGGAACCCAACCATGGATTCCGGAGATCTTCGCTCTGATTTTTGACATGATGTATTAAATATTGTTAAGAGAAAATTGTTCGAGCGCGTGTTTCACCTTCTGGGACAGTTTGGCATCGTGCACCTCTTTGGCCATCAGGATCATCTTCCTGATCGCATTGGCGTTGGAGATGCCGTGGCCTACGATCACGGTGGAATTTATCCCGAGGATCGGGACTCCGCCGTAGGTTTCATAGTTAAACCTGTCGAGATAGGCATCCTTAATCCCCCGTTTGGCAAGGACCCGGTACATGGCTTCGACCTGCTTGAGAACAATATTTCCCACAAACCCGTCGCAAACGATTACATCTACGTTGTCGCGAAACAATTCACGCCCTTCAACATTGCCAACGAAATGAAAATCTTTGGAATCTTTCATCAACTGGAAGGCAGACTGCGTGGTGAGACTGCCTTTTTTCTCCTCAACGCCGATATTCAGCAATCCTACCCTGGGTTTCTTCACATGAAATACATGTTCGGCAAAAAGGGAGCCCAGGATGCCGAACTGGTACATCACATCCGGCTTTGCATCGGGATTGGTACCCACATCGATCAATACCGATGACCCGCCATTTTCCTTGGGGATATAGGCAGGGGTGCTTGGCCTGATGATGCCCTGAATGGTGTTGACGCTGTAGATCGATCCTACCATCATCGCGCCACTGCTCCCGGCACTGGCAAAGGCATGGATCTCCTTATGTTTCAGCATCCTGAAACCAACCGAAATGCTCGAATTTGGCTTGTTGATCAGGGCTTTGGTCGGCTGTTCGCCCATCTCGATCACGTCGGGGGCATCCGCGATCTCAAATAAACCGGGATCCACCTTCTCTTCTTTCAGGAAGGTTATTATCCCTTCCCGGTCACCAATCAATACAATTTGATCAGTACCGGGGAGTTCCTTTTGAGCCAGGATAGCACCATGAATCGTGGCATTTGGAGCAAAATCACCCCCTAAAACATCCAGACCGATTTTCATTGGCAGCGATTTAGGTAATAAAAACTATTCCGCAGAGGCCTTCACAACAGCTTGTTTTCCACGGTAATAACCACATTCAGGGCATACCCTGTGGTACAATACCGGGGCGGAGCAATTTGAACAGATAATGGTTGTACGGGCAACGGCTTTGTCATGCGTTCTTCTCTTGTCCCTGCGGGTGGTCGAAATTTTATGTTTCGGATGTGGCATAATACTGGTTATTTACAATTTATGATTTACGATTTACGATTTACGATTTATTCTTTTTCTTCAGCTGGGCCAGGGCATCCCACCTTGGGTCCTGCATATGACGTTCACTCAGTTCTTTTAACTTTTTCAAAACCAGGGGGTCGCACTCGCTGTTCCCCTTCTCATCCTCAGGATGCACCCTGCGGATCGGCAAAAGCAGGTGGATGTATTCGTAAAGAAACGGACCCAGGTCGAATTGGTGCGCAGTGTCAGGGATAACCTGAACATCTTCGCTCTCTTCATAATAATGGTCGCCCAACTTTACGATAAGCCGCTCATTCCCGTTTACCGTAATATCCACCGGCTCATTGCAGCGGTCGCAGGATACCCTAACGTTGCCACTGATCGCCAGGTGAAGGTCCATCATACGCTCTTCCTTCGCCATCGTAACAGCAACCGACACCTGCCCGCTGATGATTTCAGCATCTTCAACCTGCTCAAAGAACCTGTCGCCGATCTGAAAATCGAATATGTGCGTTCCTGGATTCAATCCACTGAACGCAATTTGATATTGATCCGGGTGATTCACGTTTCCCCTAAAAAAGTCTGCAAAATTAAAAATTAATTTGATGATTACCAAATACCTATTTACTTCTATCTTTGTCCGAAGGAATGAAAACTTTAACAGGAGGTGCTTATGATCAACCTATTGATAACAAAAATGCTTCCGTTGATGCCCAAAAAGCTGGTATGGATATTTTCACGCAAATATATTGCCGGCGAGACAATGGATGATGCAATCCGTGTAAGCCGTGCACTAAATGCACAAAATGTTAAAATCACCATTGACCTTCTGGGTGAATTTATCACGCGGCTCGACGAGGCTACTGCAAATAAAAATGCCTACCTGGAAATCATCGACCGGGTGCAGCAGGAAAAAATTGACGGGAATTACTCGCTTAAACCCACCAGTTTCGGACTGCTGATCGACCCGGAAGCCTGTTACCGGAATATCCGTGAAATTGTCGCCAAATCTGCCTCCTTTGGGAATTTTGTAAGGGTCGATATGGAAGATTCACAATGTACCGACCTGGAAATCGATCTGTTCAGGAGGTTACACCGTGAATTTCCCAAAAATGTGGGGCTGGTTTTGCAGGCTTACATGAAGCGGACGCTTCAGGACATTAAAAACATGCAAGATCTTCACAGTGCCGAAACGCCGCTGAACTTCAGGCTGTGCAAAGGGATCTATGTGGAACCCGCAGCCATTGCCTGGAAAGGTTACCAGGAGATCAACGACCACTACCTTGAAGACCTCGGGTACATGTTTAGCGTTGGGATGTATCCCGGCATCGCCACACATGACAAACCCCTGGTGGAGGGTGCTTACAGGCTGATTGAAAAGTACAGGGTCCCCCGGGACAGGTATGAATTCCAGATGCTTTACGGTGTTACCCCAGATCTGCGGAAATCGATTGTTGACAAGGGACATCACATGAGGGTATACGTGCCGTTTGGGATAGAGTGGTTC
>CAIKNA010000119.1 GCA_903828645.1 uncultured Bacteroidales bacterium | reverse complement strand
CGTGTTAAATGCCGAAGCGCCGGGTATTGAAGACAGGACCACGCGCTCGTTATAGCTTCCGCTTTCCAGGAACAGGGTAACCGGGCCTGAAACGCCACCGCATTTAAGTGCATTTACCGCGTCGGTTACAGTAGCAAAATCTGCGCCTTCGCTTTTACCGATGGTAAGCTGGCCAGATAAAGCGGGGCAATCGCCTGCAAATGAATTCAGGGATACTGCTAAAAGTGCGGCTCCGAGTATTTTGTTAAGTGCCTTCATAGTTTAGTGCTTTAGGTTTTTGTGGGGGGATACTTTAATTTATTTGAGTCCAATATAGTTTCAGCCCTAAATTTTGTCAATACCGCTTTTTAAAAAAGTTACGTTTAACCCGGATTTTGCAGTTGAAAACTTAAATTGAAGAAATACCGGGGGAAAGCGAACTTTACATGCGTAAGAAAAACTTACCATGGAAATACAGTATAGTGACAAGCAAGTAAGCCCTTGGGGCGGCCTGATTCTGATGAAAGAAATAATGGATAGAAGCGGCATCCGTGAAAAGCTTCAATCCATCCATTTACCTGAAAGTACCAGCAATAACAGTATTGATTCATTGACTATTGTGGAATCATTTTTTGCGAGTGTATGGATAGGGGCAACCGCTTTTTCTCAGACTGCGATAATACGTTTAGATGATACCTTACGCGAGATATTCGGATGGGAACGCGTACCAAGTGGAACAACCTTTGGCCGATTCTTCAAGAAGTTTAGTTGGGCAGAAAACAATCGCGTGTTTCCGGAACTTAACCGGTGGTTCTTTGACCAAATAAAATTTGATAATTATACGCTGGATGTTGACTCTTCGGTTATCACCCGTTATGGCGAACCTGAAGGCGGACATAAAGGATATAACCCCAAAAAGCCAGGGCGTGTTTCGCATCACCCGCTTTTTGCTTTTATAAGTGAAACAAGGATGGTGGCTAATTGCTGGTTACGCAGCGGTGATACAGGTAGCGCTACCAGTTGTAAAGAATTTCTAGAAGAAACTTTTTCTATCCTTCAAGATAAAAAAATTGGCCTGTTTCGGGCTGACTCAGGTTTTGCATCTAACGGCATTTTTGAATATCTGGAGGGAAAGAAAGTTCCGTATGTGATAGCTGGCCGACTACATGCAGCGATGCAACAGGAAATCAAGGATTTAAAAACATGGTCACCCATTGACAAAGGTATATGGGTAGCTGAATTAGACTATAAAGCCGGAAGATGGGGCAAAGCACGCAGGGTGGTGGTTATCCGGCAGCAGGTTGACCTGCGCCCCAAAGCAACCGGAAAAAAGCTGAAACTGTTCGACGATAATATGTTTTATCAAAACTACCGTTACCATTGTTTTATAACCAATCAAACGCTTCCCGCTAAACATGTTTGGGCGCAATATAAAGAGCGGGGCGATGCAGAAAACAGGATACAGGAACTGAAATACGACTTTGCCCTGGAAGGATTTAACATGAAAGAGTTTTATGCAACCGAGGCAGCGATGCGCTTTGTTACTGTAGCATATAACCTGATGAGTTTGTACAAGCATGTAACAACCCAAACCCAGTCCCAGCAAAGGTTACACACCATTAGAATCAACTGCTTTGCAGTTGGAAGTTGGATAGTCAAACAAGGCAATAAGAAAATACTAAAGTTAGCTGTCAGAATGGAAAAACGTGCTTGGATGGACGGTTTACTTAAACTTGCCAGAGATGTTACCGATGAAAGTGAGACTTCCAACGTAAACGATGATAGAGAGCTTCATTTTGTTCATTATCTTTTTATGCATTTAAAGGACAAGATCGAAGGACACGTGATAAAGAAATCTCGTTATAGTGTATCCTTTGATGAAGAAATGACTCAAGTTATCCTTGATTGCCATAAAGATAGAAGAATATTGATGTCCCAAATGATTGATTTATATGAGAGGCTCTATCCCACTATTGCTGTTGATGTTTTAATGGTTCTTCTATTGTTTGAAAAGGGAATCTCGGAAAGTGATTTAACAGGCATCCTATCAAGTACAT
>CAIKNA010000118.1 GCA_903828645.1 uncultured Bacteroidales bacterium | reverse complement strand
ACCACCAATCCGAAACGTTTTTCCGCATCATAAACCACCCCTGCCTGGCTGCCGGCAAAAGCAGCGCGCAGGAGGCGGTTAACTTCGGCCACTGAAAGTCCGTATTGTGCCAAACGATCACGGTTGTAATCCACCTGCACCTGTGCAAGCCCGGTTACCTTTTCTACTGAGATGTTGTCGACTCCTTCTATCCCCCTGATTATTTTCTCTGCATCAGCTGCTTTGTCAGCAAGCATTTCCAGGTCATCCCCGAAGATTTTTATGGCAATATCCTGTTTTGAACCTGTCATAAGTTCATTAAACCGCATCTGGATGGGTTGCTGAAACTCAAATTTGACCCCAGCCAGCACAACAAGTTTTTCCTGCATTTTTTCAACCAGTTCGTCACGGGTTTTGGCTGAAGTCCATTCGCTTTTATCCTTCAGCGTTATGATATAATCGCCGGTTTCCATGGGAGTGGGGTCGGTGGGAATCTCTCCTGCACCGATCTTGCACACCGAATGTTTTATTTCGGGAAAATTTTCCAGCAATATCCTGTTGGCTTTGATCACGGTTTCAACGGTATTGGTCAGCGATCCTCCCTGTAAGGTGATGACCCCTGATGCCAGGTCGCCCTCTTCAAGTTGTGGAATAAATTCACCTCCCAGCCTGCTGAAAAGAAACAGGCTAAACAGGAAGAGAGCAAAGGTTGAAACAGCAACCGGCATTTTGTGTTTCAACGCCCATGCGATTACCGGGGTGAAAGCACCTTGCAAACCATCCATCAGACGGTCGGAAAGATTGCGTTTATGCAGGGTCTTCCTGCTCAGAAAAAGGGCTGAGGCCATCGGGATATAGGTCAGGGAAAGAATACCCGCTCCCAGGATGGCAAATGCCACGACCTGGGCCATGGGTCTGAACATTTTCCCCTCAATGCCAACCAGCGCCATGATCGGCAGGTAAACGATTAAAATGATGATTTGCCCGAAGGTGGCTGAGCTCATCATCCGCCTGGCCGATTCAAAAACGTTTTCATCCATTTGTGCCCGCGTGAGCCTGGCCACACCCGGGTGGTGATGCCGGCTCATAAAAATCCGGTGAACCACACTTTCAACAATGATCACTGCCCCGTCCACGATCAATCCGAAGTCAATGGCACCAAGACTCATCAGGTTTCCCGACACGCCGAAAAGATTCATCAGCGAGATCGCAAAAAGCATGGACAGCGGGATCACCGAAGCTACGATAAGCCCGGCCCGGATGTTGCCTAACAACATTACAAGGATGAAGATCACAATCAGGGCTCCTTCTACAAGGTTGGTAGAGACCGTGCCGATCGCACGGCCTACAAGTTCGGAACGGTTCAGGAATGGTTCGATGAAAACGCCTTTTGGCAGCGACTTTTGTATTGATATGATGCGTGTTTCCACGTTATCGATCACCTCACGGGCATTCGCTCCTTTCAGCATCATAACCACCCCCCCGACTGCTTCGGAAGTGTCCACCACAAAGGCGCCATACCGGGTGGCGTTTCCATATTGCACCGTTGCCACATCCCTGATCAGCACAGGTATGCCTGATGGCGTGTTGCGGATAAGGATCTTTTCAATATCATCCAGTGATTTAACCAAGCCGATTCCACGGATAAAATAGGCAGTTGGCTTTTTGTCGATGTAAGCACTACCGGTATTCTCGTTGTTTTTTTCGAGTGCCTGGAAAATGTCGGTGAGGGTGAGGTTCATCCCCCTCAGCCGTTCAGGGTTTACGGCAATTTCGTATTGTTTTACAAAACCACCGTAGCTGTTGATATCGGCAACCCCTGCAGTACCGAGAATTTCGCGGCGGACCACCCAATCCTGCAGCGTTCGTAGTTCCATGGGTGGAAAATTTTTCTCATATCCCTTTTTAACAACAAGCCGGTACTGGTAAATTTCACCCAACCCGGTGCTGACCGGCGCCAGCTCAATCTTTGCCATGCCGGGGGGGATCGTTTCTTCAGCTTCCTTCAACCGCTCGCTGAGTTGCTGGCGGGCCCAGTAAACATTTACACCATCTTCGAATACGACGGTCACAACCGACAATCCAAGCCGGGAGATGGATCTTAATTCAATAATGCCGGGAATGTTGGCAACAGCAACCTCAATGGGAGCCGTGATAAAACTCTCCACCTCCTGTACCGCCAGGGATGGTGCCTGTGATATGACCTGGACCTGGTTGTTGGTGATATCGGGGATTGCATCGACCGGAAGCCGGGTGAGGGAGTAGCTTCCCCATCCGATTAATGCGAGTACAAACAGCCCGACAATAAATTTATTGACGAGCGAGAACCTGATGATTCGTTCTATCATGTTGAAAATGAGTTAAATTAATGGAAAATCCAGGGGTCATGCAGCATTGGCTGATGTGCCCTGATGTGATTCTAACCGGAGGTTAAAACCTCCGGTTAGCAGGACTGCTTACTCAGGCGGCTGCCAGAAGGTCGTGGAAAAGGAAGAGATGATTTGAAACAATTCAGGTGGAACAGTCCGCCGGAATGAGAAAAAGGGCCGGGTAATAAAAATACCTGCGGCGATGGTCACAGGCGCACTGCAACATGAACAGATACAGAAAGGGGAACATCCATCAGCATGACCTGAAGAGGAGTATGGAAGTGCATGATTTGGTTGCCCAAGGCACTTATTGCCTGTTTGCCTTCCTTCATCCATGCATGGTGCTGCTGCCAGGCATAAGATGTAAATACTAAGGATGAAGGCAAAATATTTCATGAAAACGCTATTTGTTGCCCGATTTATGCAATACGATGGTTGCTTTTTCAAGGGTGATCAATCCACCTTTCGGGATTTTTTCAAAATAGGGGAGGATGGTTTCAACGAAGCCATCGATCTTTGCACCTTCGTCAACGATCTCGATCACGAGGGGTAGTTTCTCGGTAATCTCCCATAATTTCTGGGAATTGACAACGCTGCTGGCACCATAACCCATAAACCCTTTCAACACTGTAGCCCCGGCCAGCCCGTATCGCTTGGCTGCAAAGACCACCACCTCATATAATGGTGCATGTTTGAATTTATCCGTCGAACTGACGAATATCCGCAACAGCTTTGCTTCATCTCTGGTTTCCATGGGCTAAATGATTTTAAGAATGAAGGTATTCCCCAGGTAAGTGGCCATGAGTCCCAGGAAAACACTCAGGCCGGTGTACAGGGCAAAATAAAAGAAGTTGCCGTCTTTCAGCAGGGCAAGGTTTTCGCTTGCAAAAGTTGAAAAGGTCGTAAAGCCCCCACAAAAACCCACGGTGAGGAACATTCTCCATTCGGGACCCAGGATATTGCCTTTTTGGGAAAGACCGAAAAAAATACCGATGAGCAGGCACCCGGCAATATTCACGACAAAAGTACCAAACGGGAAAGAGGAAAAAAACAGGTTCTGAAAATACCGCGAAACGAGAAAACGGGAAACTGTTCCCAGGAAGCCACCGGTTCCGGCTATCAGGAGTAATTTCATCATGCCCGGCTATGTTTTAGTTTCTCCGCCGCCATCAAAATCACTTCACCTGTGGCAGGCAGGGAAAACTCTGGTTCTGTTTCGTGATCATCCATGGCAGAAATGGCATCCTTGATGGCCAGCCATACCGACAGTCCAAGCATGAACGGGGGCTCGCCGACTGCCTTGCTCCGGCGGATCGTGCCCTGATTTGGCACATCCTGTAAAAACCCGACCCTGAAATCCCTGGGAATGTCATTGATTGTCGGAATTTTATAGGTGTCGGGTGAATGGGTGAGCAGGTTGCCCAACTTGTCCCATTTGATCTCTTCGGTTGTACACCATCCGACCCCCTGAATGAATCCGCCTTCAACCTGTCCTTTGTCAATCCCTTCATTCAGCGAGTCTCCCACATCATGCAGGATGTCCGACCGCAGCAAACGGTGAGCACCGGTTAGGGTGTCGATTATAACCTCCGAAACTGCCATGCCATAAGCGTAATAGAAAAAGGGTGATCCCTGCCCCGTTTCCCGGTCGAAGAAAACACCGGGGGTCTTGTAAAACCCGGTCGCGCTCAGGCTGACCTGGTTCACGTGTGCAAGGCTGCATAACTGATCAAAGGGGATTTTGTACAATGGATGTTCCTTGTCGAAAATACAGTTGTTCCTGAATACCAAATTCCCCGGGCTAAAACCAGGTCCGGGATACCTGGCAGAAAGCTCCGCGACAGCCAGGATGCCCAGCCTTTCCTTGATGAGGTCGATGGCATTTTTTACCGCCATGCCGTTGAGATCGCTCCCGGAGGAGGCTGCAGTGGGAGAGGTGTTGGGCACCTTTGAGGTGTTGGTGGCATTCACCCTGACTTTTCCGGGGGAGATGCCCAGCGAGGCGGAGGCGATGCGCAGGATTTTGGCATGCAGCCCCTGGCCCATCTCAGTGCCGCCGTGGTTGACAAGCACAGTGCCATCGGTGTAAATGTTTACCAATGCCCCGGCCTGGTTCAGGAAAGAGGTGGTAAAGGATATTCCGAATTTTACCGGGGTGAGGGCAAGCCCCTTCTTGACAAATTCATTTTCATGGTTGAACCGGTTGATCTCCTGACGGCGCAGCTGGTATGACGAGGAGTCGGTGAGTTTGTCGAAGATCCGGAAAAGATGGTTGTTTTCAACCTTCTCGCCATATGGGGTCAGGTTGTGTTCATCGAGACGGTAAAAGTTCAGGAAACGAACATCGGCTGCATCTTTCTTCAGGAACCGGGCAATGTGGTCAATGGCATTTTCGATGACTGCCATTCCCTGCGGACCGCCAAATCCACGAAAGGCCGTATTGGAGGGAAGGTTGGTTTTCCAGGCCTTCCCTGTGATTGAAACGTTGGGCAGGTAATAGGCATTGTCTGCATGAAGCATGGCACGTTCCAGTATAGCCCGGGAAAGGTCGGTTGAAGAGCCTCCATCTGCATTCAGTTCCACCTTGTAAGCCTGGATCAATCCCCGGGAGTCAAACCCGATTTCGTATTTTGAATGGAAGCGGTGCCGCTTGCCGGTCATGATCTGATCATCATCTCGAAAGAGGTGTATTTTGACCGGTCGTCCTGCTGCATTTGCCAGCAGGGCTGCCCAGGCAGCCACATGATTTCCCTGTGTCTCTTTTCCTCCGAATGCACCGCCGATCCGTTTTACCTCAACCTCCACCTCATTCTTTTGAATGCCCAGTATTTCGGCGACGATCGCCTGAGTTTCGGCAGGGTTCTGGCTTGAGGCATGCATCATCATCTCCCTTCCCTCCCCGGGGATGGCAAGGGCGGTTTGCGTTTCAAGATACCAGTGTTCCTGTGCCCCGGTGACCAGTTCGCCCCTGAGCAGATGTGGTGCAGTTCTCAGCGCACCTTCTGCATCACCGCGCTCAATTGTGCGGACCGGGGCAAGGATGTTGTCCAGGGCTATTGCTTCAGCGAGGTCAAGGATGGCGGGCAGGGGCTCATACCCGATAGTGATGAGTTTTTCAGCCTCCAATGCTGCTGCTTCCGTTTCGGCCGCGATCAAAGCGATGGCCTGCCCGATAAAGGTCACCTCCCTTTCGGCGAGACATGGTTCATCATGAATCACCGGCCCCATTTGGTTTTCACCGGGAATGTCCTTCGCGGTAAGGATGCAATGGACTCCCTGTACGGTCAATCCTTTCGAAACATCAATCCCCCAGATAAGGGCGTGTGCATGTTTGCTGTAAACTACTTTTCCGTAAAGCAACTGGTTGTTCACCGGCATGTCTTCAATGAATACTGATGCCCCGGTTACATGTGTTTCTGCGCTGTCGTGTGGTTGATGGTGTGGCATTGCGGGTAAGGTCAATTTGAATCCAGATAAAATTTCATCAATAAATTTTTTGCAACGGTATTCCGATACCCGGCTTCCGCCCTGGCATCTGAAATAGGCGTGAACTCTTTGTCCAAAACGGACATGGCATCCTCGATGGTGCTGCGTGACCAACTTTTTCCATTAAGAAAGTTCTCTGTTTTTATCGCACGGACAGGAGCAGGAGCCATTCCTCCGTATGCCAGGATAATTTCTGAGATGGTCCCCTTGTGCAATTCAATCCGGAAAGCAGCGCTAACCGTTGAAATGTCCATATCCCTGCGCTTTGAAACCTTGTAGGAGCTGACCAGTGTTTCGGGGCCGGTTTTTGGGATGATGATCTCCGTGATCAGTTCATCATCGCCCAGAGCGATTTTTCGATAACCTGTAATAAAATCTCCGATCCCGATGGTCCGCTCGGCACCATGTGAACAGACCCTGATTTTAGCCTTGTAGGCGATGAGGAGGGGCAGGGTATCGCCGATAGGAGAGGCGGAGCCTATATTTCCTCCCAGGGTTGCCATGTTCCTGATCTGCAATGAACCAAAAACCTTCAGGATGTTATGCAGGGCGGGGAGTCTCTCTTTCGCAAATAATCTGACCTTTTCCAGTGAAAGACCGGCGCCCAGGACAAACGCATCCTGATCTTCAGCGTAATGACACATCTCTTCAACCCCGGAAAGGTCGATGATGCCGGTGAGCAACTCCTTTTTCTTTGTCTGGCGCAGCGCCACATCAGTGGATCCATTGATGATAACCGATGCAGGAAATGCCTTTCTCAGCCTGAGTGCTTCCGTCAGGGTGAATGGTTTGAGGTAGTGCTGGGTTCCTTTTGTGCATTCAAAAGTATCCGTGTTGCCGGTGATCTCCTTCAACATCCCGATCACCCCCGGCTCATATTGTGAGAAATGATCCGTTCCATTTCCTGAACACGCCTTTTGAGCGGCTTCCAGGATTGCCTGGTAACCGGTGCAACGGCATAAATTACCGGTGAGGAAATCTTCAATGGTTTCCCGGGAGGGATTCTGATGGGTTTTAAACAAGCCGAAAAGCGACATCACCACACCGGGGGTGCAATACCCGCATTGGCTGCCATTGGTTTTTATCAGCATCTCCTGGACAGGATGAAGGATTCTGTGTCTTTCCTTGTAGAAGGCAAGGTGTTCAACCGTTATCAGCTGTTTTCCATGGATCATAGGGAGGAAAACCAGGCACGAATCAATGGTGCGGTAAACAAGTTTTCCCTGGCTGCCAATCTCGGCCAAAACCACGGTGCATGCTCCGCAGTCACCTTCAGCACACCCCTCCTTTACTCCCTTGAAGGAAGGAAGGGAACGAAGAAAAGTCAATACCGTGGAAGTGGGTTTAAATATGGAGGAATCCGAAAATCCAACTTCCACGATGCGGTCATCAAAGACAAAACGGATGGTTTCCTGCATATTTTATCGTTTTACCGGGTTAAGGAAAAAGATGTATTTCTTACATCGATCATTTTGGCTCCCTCTTTTCGCAGAGTCGATCCGTGGGATCAAACGCTTTGTGGTGTGTAAAATTACAATTATTCAATTGATTTCCGGTTCCGTTGGATGAACTCTCTGTATTCACCGGGAGTATTTATATTCAATAGGATCCGCTCGTCAGTAAAAGGAACTTCAATCCGTGTAAAGCTTTGAAGTCCCAGTCGGAAATCAGGTAAATCCTGCTGCCAACGCAAAAAATCAACTACTTCGTACCCGAGCAGGATGGGATGACCGCCTTTGCCGCGACATACCGGAACAGCATACGCATGAGGGGCCAGGGATGCCAGGAGTATATCCAGCAGACCGGGTTCGAGGTATGGGTTGTCAATGTTCTGGATAAAACAGGAATTGCCCTCCGGAACGTGTTTCAACCCTAGGAGAATCGACCAGGAACGTCCCCTTTCCAGGTTGTGGTTCAAAACAACTGCCAGCTTTGCTTCCCGGAAATGGGTCGGGTCAAACCCTTCATTGACCACCAGTACAACAGGGTTGCATCCATACACTCCGAAACAATTCACCAGATGTCTGGCAAAGGTCGAACCTTGGTTATCTGGCAGCAGGATTTTGTCGCTGCCCATGCGCTCTGATTTGCCTGCTGCCGGGATGACTGCAGAAAATGGCTGGTGAATGTGTAATTTAGTTTTCGTCATTCCCAATGTTGTCCCTCACTCTTTTGGACAATTTGGACTTTACCAGTTCGTAGGATTGAAGGATGAGTTTCTCCCATTCTGCCCGGCTGAACCTGCTTTCCTCGAGAATGGTCACCCATTGCCTGCGTGCAAAGTGCGAGGCCTGGATGATTTCACCTGTCTGGGTCAGCTCATCAAATTGATCTTCAGGAACTTTTAAGGCTACTTGCATAGGAGGATCCAGTCCTGTAAGACAAAAAATTTTTCCTGCAACCGAAAAAACAAGATGGTTTTCCCATTTGATATCCTCAGTTACACCCTGAAGACTTAAGCAAAATTCCCGGAGTTCTTCGATGTTCATCAGTCAAAGATAGTAAAACCTTTAATATCCGGGAAGGTTGGAAGACAACTCATACCGGCAGGTTGATGAAACAGGTGGACAAGCATAACAAATATTCGTATCTTTGCAGCGACATTTACCTCTTTACGCCGTCCCACAACCGCTTTAAGAGGGTTTTTTCGTGGTAACAACTAAATCATGGAAGACGTAACCAGGTTAACTTTTCCCGCTTTTTTTGCAGCAACATTGAATCGCTTTGGCAATCGTAATGCCATGGCCCTGGTGGGGAAACAGCCGCTTACCTACCTGGAGGCAAATGACAGGATCCAGGCGGTTATTGCTTTCCTGGAAAAACTGGGAATTCAACCCGGTGATAAGGTAGCTCTCCTGAGCACAAATCAACCCAATTGGGGAATTGCCTATTTTGCGGTCACATTCATGGGAGCGGTTATCGTTCCGCTTTTACCGGAATTCCTGCCTGCTGAAATTTCGACTTTGCTTGAACATTCTGAAACCCGTGTTATTTTTGCATCCGAAGGTTTGTTGCCCAAACTGGCAGGAATTGAGACCCGCTGGTTGCAGGAAGTGGTTAAAATTGAAGATTTTACTGTCATCAGATCCCATGAAAACAGGCCAGTTTTTGAAGCAACTGCCCGGCCGGAGGGTGTTTATCAGGTACAAGAAGATGACCTGGCTGCGATTATTTATACATCGGGAACCACGGGAACTCCCAAAGGAGTCATGCTTTCACACAAAAATATTTGTTTCACCGCCATAAAGGGGCATGAAATTCAACCAATTAAGGAAACCGACCGCTTTCTTTCCATTCTCCCGCTTTCCCATACCTATGAGAACACACTGGGACTCATCCTGCCCATGTACCGGGGCGCATGTGTCTATTATCTTGGAAAACCGCCTACACCGGCCTTATTGCTTCCCGCCTTGCTGGTGGTAAAGCCTACCCTGATCCTTACGGTTCCCATGATCATCGAAAAGATATTCCGGTCAAAAATCCTCCCGGAATTCACAGGAAATAAGGCAATAAGCCTGTTGTACAAAATTCCTCCCATCCGGAAGGTACTGCACCGGGTTGCCGGTAAGAAACTGATGGAAACCTTTGGGGGTGAACTTGCATTTTTCGGAGTCGGTGGTGCAAAACTGAATAAAACAGTGGAACGTTTCCTCATTGAAGCCCACTTTCCATACGCGGTAGGATATGGACTTACGGAATGTGCACCCTTGCTGGCCGGGTTCAACCCGCACCATCCAAAGCTGCAGTCCACGGGTCCGCCCTGCATCGGTGTCCAACTGAAGATCGTGAAAGTGGATGAGCGCACCAATGAAGGCGAAATATGGGCAAAGGGGCCGAATACCATGAAGGGCTATTACAAAGAACCCCAGTTGACCAGCCAAATAATCACTCCCGACGGATGGTTGAAAACAGGTGACCTTGGCACTTTTGATGCCGACAACAACCTCTACATCAAAGGCAGGGTAAAGAGCATGATTGTGAGGTCAAACGGGGAGAATGTCTACCCCGAGGATATTGAATCGGTGATTAACAATTTTCGTTACGTGGTTGAATCACTGGTGGTTGAAAAGAAAGGCAAGCTCATCGCCCTCGTGCATTTCAACCAGGAAGAGATTGAACAGCGTTACCAGTACCTGAAAGCCGAAGTATCCAACTATGTCGATCAAAAAACGGAAGAACTTCGCATGGAACTTCAGGACTATGTAAATTCCAGGGTCAATAAATTTTCGCAACTGCAGTTGGTTGTTTCACAACCCAACCCTTTTCAGAAAACTGCTACGCAGAAGATTAAGAGGTTTATGTACACCTGACCTTATTTACGATTTACGATTTACGATTTACGATTTACGATTTACGATTTACGATTTACGATTTCTGGATTAACCCGTTATCCCGGCAGCGAACAATCGCCGGATGCAAAAATTCAAAATGTCAGATGTAAACCATCAATTGGATGAACCAGTGCTGGAATCCCTTTTCAGGGACCATTTCATCGGATTATGCCAGTTTGCAGTTGGTTATGTCAAGGATGAGGAGGCTGCCAGGGAAATTGTACAGGATGCTTTTGTGAATCTGTGGGAAAAGAGGTATACCATCGACCTGTCAAAACCCGTGAAGAGTTATCTTTCAGCCACAGTCCGCAACAGATGTCTCAATTATCTACGGGATCATAAGAAATTCAGCTGCGACCTGCTGGCAATTGAAAATTTCCCGCACGAAGCGATGTACGATCAGCATGATCAGCTTGTTGAATCCGACATCCGCAACCAGATCGCCCGGGCGATGGCTGAATTGCCCGAAAAATGCAGGGAGATTTTCAACCTCAGCAGGTTTCACCACATGAAATACCAGCAGATAGCCGATCACCTGAATATTTCGGTTAAAACGGTAGAAACCCAGATGTCAAAGGCGTTACAGCACATGCGCATCCGCCTGGCCGAATATCTGCCAGTACTCTTTTTTTTTATTTTACCATTTTGCCATTTTGCCAGTTTAATATTTTGCTATTTTGCCATCTTTTTAACAACTGCATCAGGGTAACAGCGATCTCCGGTGTATTATCATCGGCAATACAACATGGAAACAAACCCGACATATTATATAGATCTGATTACCAGGTATTTTTTCGCTGAGGCAACCCCTGAAGAAATCCGGGAACTTGAAACCTGGGTCATGACAGACCCGGCCAACGCAACCATCTTTTCAGCCTACAGGAAGACCTGGGAAACAATCGAAAATGACCGGATCAAATCGTCTGTCAATCTCAGCGATGAATGGAACATCCTGGTTTCAAAACTGAAAACCCATGATGAGGATCTGCCAAATGCCCCGCTCCAACTTTCATCGCCGCAACCGTCAATCGTCCATCGTCCATCGTCAACCGTCAATCGTCAATCGTCAATCGTCAATCGTCAATCCAAAATCCTTTCCTGGTCTCTTCGTGCAGCTGCACTCTTCCTGCTTTTAGCGATACCCACCTATTTTTTTTACCGTCACTTCAACGCCCCTGCTGAAATGACCCTGACAGCCACCACCGACATAGCCGAAAGGACCCTTCCGGATGGCACAACCGTTACGCTGAACACCGGAGCAACCATGACCTGTCCATCCCGTTTTGAAGGATCTTTTCGCAAGGTAACCCTGCAGGGTGAAGCCTGGTTCGAGGTGGCCCATGATAAAACCAAACCGTTTATCGTTGCTGCCGGAAATGCCAGGATCAGGGTGGTAGGCACATCGTTTTTCGTAAACACCAATACCAGCAAAGCGAACGAGGAGATAATCCTCTCCAGCGGGATTGTAAAGGTCTATTATGAAAACAACCCCGAAAAGGTGGCTACACTCTATCCGGGCGACAAGGCAGAACTTTATGCAGCGGGTGATGCCATTATCAAAACCACCAACCAGGATGTGAACTTCCTGGCATGGAAAACGAAACACCTGGTATTTAACAATACACCGCTGAACGAGGTTGCAGCCCTGCTCACCAGGGTTTATCATACAAGTGTGCGTTTGTCCGACGACAGGTTGAGCGATTGCCGGATAACCACTACCTTTGACAGGCAATCGCTTGAATCGGTATTGAATGTGCTCAAAGCCACCCTTGATTTACAGGTACGCAGCAACGGTTCGGGGATCGAACTCTCCGGCCATGGCTGTAACCGGAATAAGTAACCTCGGAGTTTTGAAGAATTCGGGCTTCAAATATCCTCTGGTCTTTTTTCTTTTCCTCCTGCTCTTTTCATCACCGGTCATCTCCCAGGACCTTCAGCAGAGAATCACGTTGAAGATGACTGCTGTATCCATCGCCGATGTTTTGAAAGAGATTGGCAGACTGGCAAAAGTTGATTTTTCCTATAATCCGCAGATGGTCCCGGTTGACAAACAAATCTCCGTGCATGCCAGGAATAAGTCCGTCAGTGCAATTCTGGAAGAGGTGCTGACGCGTAACGGGATCGATTACGTGAAAGTGGAAAATCACTTGGTGCTGAAACAGCATGTTCAGCCTGAACCACCCTCTGCTAATCATGCAACTGCTGTTTCACTGAAGTTTACCCTCAGTGGGTATCTCAGGGATAAAAACACCGGCGAAGTGCTGATAGGCGCCAATGTTTACGTAAAAGGCAACACCCTTGGCGCCATGACTAACGGCTATGGTTTTTATTCGCTGACGCTCAGCAGCGCCAACTATCTCATGGTGTTTTCCTATATGGGATACAAAGAGGTTGTACAGGAGGTGAACCTGAACGAAAACACGCGCCTGTCGGTTGAAATGACGGAGGATAAGCTGGAGATCAGGGAGGTGGAGATCGTGGCTGCAGACCATGAATCGGAAATCCGCAATACCCAGATGAGCCAGTTTAGTTTTTCCCCAAAAACTCTTTCCCAACTGCCCGGATTCGGGGGCGATGTAGATATCATCCGGGCCCTGCAAGCTGTTCCCGGGATCCAGACTTTTGGCGACGGATCAGCACTCTATTATGTGCGCGGCGGAAACAGCGACCAGAACCTGTTGCTGATCGACGAAGTACCGGTTTACAACCCTTCCCACCTTTTTGGCTTTTTTTCTGCCTTTGCTCCCGATGCCATCAACAATGTACAGATATATAAGGGTGACTTTCCTGCAAAATTCGGAGGACGCCTTTCGTCGGTGATCGACATAAAGGCAAGGGAGGGCAACATGAAACATTTTGGCTTTTCAGGGAACATCGGGCCATATGCTTCCAATTTCACGATTGAAGGACCAATCATGAAGAACAGGGCATCTTTTTTTATCTCCGGGAGGGTGTCGACCCTCAACTGGGTGAACAGGCTGCCCGTGTTTAACAAGAGTTTTGATTTCCGGTTTTTCGACATCAATGCCAAATTGAATTTCAGGTTGAACGACAACAACCGTTTTTTCTTCACTTTCTATACCGGGCGTGATGTTTTCAGCAGGTATCTATCGGCGGAGGTGAATTCACTGGGAATCTCATGGGATAACCTCGCCGGAACCTTCCGCTGGAACCACGTATTCAGCAACCGGTTGTTCAGCAATACAACCCTGAACTACAGCCGTTACAACTATTCATTGAACCTTCCGCAGGAACAGGATGGATACTGGAACTCATCCATTTCCAACCTTACCCTAAAAACAGATGTTGCATGGTATCTCAACCCGCAGAATACCATCCGGTCCGGTCTGGAGCTAACCTATCACCATTCCAACCCGGGAAATGTGACCCTTGAAAATGGTGATGCGCTCCCGAATGTACCGAAAGTGGCTGAATATCACTCCATGGAATACGTTTTTTACGCCTCGGATGAACAACGGATCGGGAAACGATTTTCCATGCGGTACGGGATCAGGCTGCCGGTTTGGCAGGATATTGGCCCCACCGATGTTTACTATTTTGACGCCAACCACAGGGTGATCGACACCATCACATACCGCTCCGGCGAGACCTATTCAACGGCTTTCAGCCCTGAGCCCCGGTTGAATATCCAGTACCAGGTCGATCAGCACTCCTCCGTAAAAGCAAGTTACAGCCGCACCACGCAATTCCTGCAAATCCTCTCGGGTTCAACAAGCCCGTTTACCTCGCTGGAAGTTTGGGCACCCTGCGGGCCAAACATCAGGCCTCAAACGGCAGACCAGGTGGCTGTGGGTTATTTCAGGGAGTTGTCGAAACCGGAGTTCTCCTTCTCAGTTGAAGGTTATTATAAATGGTTTCACGATCACCCCGACTACCGCGATCATGCCAATCTGCTTTTCAACCCGTTGATCGAAGGTGAGTTGAGGTTCGGGACAGCATGGTCCTATGGTGCTGAATTCATGCTGAGGAAAACGACGGGCAGGCTTACCGGCTGGATCGGGTATACATGGTCAAGGGCCATGGTGCAAACTCCCGGTGTAAACAACGGGAATGTATACCCGGCTAATTACGACCGCCCGAATGATGTCTGCATCAACATCTCCTGGGATGATAAAAAGCACTGGATCTTCACGGCCAACTGGATTTATCTCACCGGCGGCGCAATAACGACCCCGATAGGGTTTTACTACAACAACGGTTCATCCGTTCCCCTTTATGGCAATAAAAACAATGACCGGCTGCCCGCGTATCACAGGCTGGATGTATCGGCAACATACAAGTTCAGCAAACCGGAAAACCGCTATCAGCACAGTTTGGCAATAACATTATACAATGCCTACGGAAGGATGAACCCATTTTCGGTCAATTTCAACAAAATGATGAATGACAATGGTGATTTTGTCGTGCCATCCAACCTGAATGGCTCCTATGTGCTTGTACCTACTTCAATCTCCGTTGCAGGCATCATCCCGTCGGTAAACTATCAATTCAAATTCTGATGCGGAGAGTTTGGATGTTCACCGGTCTGATCTTTCTCCTGCACGGATGTGTGAAGGAGACCTCATGGCAACTGAAGGATGAGGTGCCGAAAAAAATCATTGTTGATGCCATCATTACCGACGAAGTAAAAACACAGCAGGTAACATTGTCCTGGCCTGTCTCTGAACTTAACCAGGCACCTAAACCGGTTACAGGGGCCGGCGTGCTGATCAGCAACGAAGACTCCACCTGGCAACTGACAGAATCACCGCCCAATTCGGGTAAATACTATACACCTTCCACCTTTTTTGCACGGCTTCAGAAAAACTATACCTTGTTTATTTCAGCCAATGGCAAGGTATACTCGGCGAAAACCACCATGTTACCCGGTTCTGTATTTGGTGAACTGAAATACACCAAAAACGACGAAAACAATCTCTACCATGTTGATTGGGTTGCCAATGCCTTCAGCACCGAAAAATCTGCCATGTGGGAGCTTTTGATAGACTGGTCAGGGGTGCCGGGATATAAAAAGCTTGACTCCGTTGATAATCATGCCAGGATGCTTTTTTACACATTGCCAACGCTTGATGTCAGCGAAGTTTTCGCCCCGCAGATGCAGTCGGTCAATTTTCCTTCAGGTACAATCATCACGGAACGCAGGTATTCTTTAACACCTGCGCATGCCGAATTTGTCCGGGAGATGCTCCTGGAAACCAACTGGGCAGGAGGGCTTTTCACAATGTCGCCTGCCAATGTGGTGACAAACCTGAGCGAAGGTGCATTTGGATACTTCGGAGCCTGTGCAGTTACCGAATTGTCGCTGATCGTAGCCCCGTGAATTACTGTTGTGCCAAATAATTTTTTAACCTGGCATCAGGGTAAACAACCATCCGGGTGTATTACCTTCAGAAAACAGAAAACCAATGTCCATTTAAATCTCAAAAACAAATAAAATCATGAAAACCAGAAATCTCATCCGCCTCATGGCACTGCTCATCGTTGTAATTGGATTTTCAGTTACCGGATGCAAGAAAGACAAGACCGACAACTCCTCTGTTGATCCGACATCGCTGCAGCAGCTTGCCAATGATGAAAACCAGGTACAGAATGCTTCAGATGAAGCCATGAATGATGTCAACCTCCTCCTTTCCGCTGGCACCCTGAAATCAACAGAGAACCTGCCATGCCACGCTACTATCGATTCAACCATCATCAATGATACCATCACGAAACGCATTACCTATAACGGGCTGAATTGTAACGGAACACGCTACAGAACCGGCCAGGTGGAAATTAAAAAGAGGGTAGGAACCCATTGGTTCCAGGCTGGCGCCACCGTCACGGTAAAACATATCAACTTTACCATTACCAAGGTTTCCAACCAGAAAACCATTACCCTGAACGGGACAAAAACACATCAGAATGTGAGCGGAGGTGTCATCGCTCAACTGGGTAACGGAGTAACATCCATTGTTTACAGAACCTGGGGCCTGGAAACGGTGACCTTCAGCGACACCACCACCCGGGCCTGGAATATCGCCCGCCAGCAAACATTTACCGGTACTCCGACTGCACTTGTGATGACACTTGATGGATTCGGCAATGCAGGTCAATATAGCAACCTCGTTGTATGGGGCATCAACCGCAAAGGTGAAAATTTCTTTACGCAAATCACCCAGTCGGTCGTGTTGCGCCAGGCTTGCGAGTGGGATCCGTGTTCAGGTATCAAAATCCACCAGATTCCTTCTGACTCTAAAAGTGCCACCCTCACTTTCGGTTATGACCGCCACGACCAGCCAATCACCAATGGTGACTGCCCGGCCAAATACAAAGTTGACTGGCAGAAAAACAACCATTCAGGAACAATTTACCTCTGGCTGTAACAATATGTAAACCCTGAGAAAAAAAGGGCGCCCTGTCAGGACGCCCTTTTTTTTGGGGTTAAATTTGATTTTTGATCAATCAAAACACCCGATATACCGTGAAATAACCATCCGCTGGATTTCCGAAGTACCCTCGCCGATCTGTAAAAGGCGCTGGTCGCGGTAAAAACGCTCAATGTCGTAATCTTTCATCAGCCCATAGCCGCCATGAAGCTGAACGGCTTCATCGGCTACCTCACGGGCAATTTCGGAGCAGTAAAGTTTGGCCATGGCAGCCTCCTTGGCATAGGGTTTATCATTTGATTTGAGCCACGCTCCTTTGTATAACAGATTCCGGGCCAATTCGATCTTCGTGGCCATGTCGGCCAGTTTGAACGCATTTACCTGGAATTGAGCGATGGGTTTGCCGAATTGCCTCCGGCTTTTTGCATAGGTCATGGCCATTTCAAAGGCTCCCTGGGCGAGACCTAGTCCCATTGCCCCGATTGCAAGACGACCGCTGTCGAGGGTGCTCAGCATGATTTTCGACCCTTCGCCGCGCTGGCCAAGCAGATTTGTTACGGGTACCCTGCACTCGTCAAAAAAGAGTTGTGCGGTATCCGAGGCCCGCCACATCATCTTTCCATGCATGGGAACACGTTTAAATCCAGGAGTGTCGGCATCAACAAGGATCGTTGAAAACTCTTTGTGCCCGTTCTCTTCGCCTGAGACTACCTGCACAGTTGCCCCTTTGTTAATGGAAGATGCCCCGTTTGTGATGAAAATTTTCGATCCGTTGATGATCCAGAAGCCATCTTCAAGCCTTGCGGTTGTTTTTGTGGCACGTGAGTCGCTCCCGGCATCGGGTTCCGTAAGACCAAAAGCCCAGAGTGCATCCCCGGTCGACAGCATTGGAAGATATTTCCGCTTCTGTTGTTCTGTTCCATAGTTCATGATGGGACCTATACCCAGTGAAATGTGTGCCGCCAGTGTTGCAGCTTGTGAACTGTCAACCCGTGCCAGCTCCTCAACGGCAATCACATAGGCCAGGGTGTCAAGGTCAAGGCCACCATATTCCTGGGAGGTTCTTAGTCCGAAAAAACCGAGTTCGCCCATGCGTTTGGTGAGCGATACTGAAAATTCAGCTTTTTCATCCAGTTCCTGTGCAACCGGCTTGATTTCGCGCTCAGCAAAGTCCCTGACGGTCTTGCGTATCATGTGATGTTCTTCAGTCAAATACATCTTGTTTCATTTTAGCGGTTAATTCACTCAATTCAATATTCGGTATTCATTATTCAATATTCGTTATTCCCTGAAAACTTCCTTCGCCATCTGATACGCCTCTTTCAATGCATGTATATCGGTTGCCAGAGGTATCTTTCTGCCGTATGCAAATTCCAGCAGATTTTCCGTTTTAAGGTTGCCAAGCATCTCTTTCCCTGCCATCGGACATCCGCCCAATCCGCCGATCACTCCATCGAAACGCCTGCAACCGGCAAGATATGCAGCTTCAATCTTTTCGCTCCATCTCTGGTTTGCTGTATGCAGGTGCAAACCGAACTCCACATCCGGGAACATCGGGATCAGCATGGAATAAACCGTCCCGATCATCACTGCATCGATCTCCATCGAAACATTTGAAAGAGGTATGATGCCTGCCCCGGCTTTCCTGAGCTTGCCGACCCACTCTGCCAGGAGATCAGGATTCCATGGATCGCCATATGTATTGCCGAATGCCATGGAAATATAGATCACAGCCTTTTTCCCGTTTTTATCGCACAGGTTGGTTATAACTTCAACAATACCCAGGGATTGCTCCACGGTCGAGTTTACATTCAGCTTCAGGAAGGTCGGTGAAAATGAAAAAGGGAAGGCGATGTGGGTAACTTCATCCATGTTCGCCAGAATTTCAGCTCCACGGACATTCACTGCCAGGGCCATCCTGTTGGCTGTTATGCCGGAGAGGTTCAGGTTTTTGAGTACTTCAACCGAATCGGCCATCTGGGGGATGAGCCTGGGGGAGACAAGACTCCCGGTCTCAACGGTGTCAAATCCCACCCTGAGCAAAAGGTCAATGTACCGAACCTTCTCCCCGGTGGGAATGATGCGTGGAAAACCCTGCATCCCTTCGCGCGGTGATTCGATGATTTTCATCATCCTTTGCCGGTGAGTGATTTCGGGATTCTTCCGTTCCTGATCGATTCGGAACGTAGGCGCCGGCCAACAATACGTTCCACCATCGAGCCTGTTTCCAGCACTTTGTCAATGTCCAGCTGGGTATCGATGCCCATTTCGTCCATCATCACCACCATGTCTTCGGTGGATACAAGTCCGACGAGGTTCGGGTCCCTGTAATAGTAGCTTCCGGTGCCGGATACAGGAACTCCGCTTACGAAATTGGCTGGCTGCCCGCCGATACCGCCCATGGTCGATTCGTAATTCACCATCCCTGCCTGAAGTGCAGCCAGGACGTTGGCAAGCCCCCATCCGCGTGTAGTATGGAAGTGGACGATCTGCTTCTCAACCCTGACACCCGAATCGAGCAGCATCGCGTAATACCGGTAAACCCGGTCTGGAGAAGCTGAACCATCATGGTCGGCATGCTCCACATCGCTGACCCCGATGTCGATCCATCGTTTGGTAAATTCGATCGCCTTCTCCATCTTTGTCGGCCCTTCAATCGGACAACCCCAGATGGTACTGACCGTGCCATTCACCTTCAACCCTGCCTCTCTGGCCATCGGGATATATTTTTCGGCCATCTTCCAGTAATCTTCAAGACTCAGACCCGAATTTTTCCGGTGGTGGGACTCGCTGGTAGATACCATTAATAGGATGCGGTCGGGACCCCAACCCTCTTTCCTGGCCTGGATGGCACGTTCGATCGCTTTTTCACGGATGGTGATGGCCGTCACCGATACCTTGTCTATCAGGGAAGCAACCACTTTGCTTGCCCGGATTCGCCTCAGCACTTCATCCGCATCTTTGAATTGCGGCATGCCCGACGGGTTGCCGAGGTTGGTCACTTCGATATGCCGGAACCCGGCCAGGATCAGCTGTTCTGCCAGCCATACCTTGGCATCGGTGGGGATAAAGATCTCCTCGTGCTGAAACCCGTCCCTGACCGTGATGTCGCCGATGGTAACTTTTTTGGGATAGTTCATTTTGATAAAATTAAAATGCAAAATGCAAAGTCAAAATGCAACAGTTAGTTCTTCGTTTATGTTTTCAATATAAATCTTCAAATTCCACCAGTATTGTGCTGCTTTCCACCCGGTCGCTTACCGAAACGTTGATGCATTTTACTACAGCCTCGCGGGGAGAAATAATCTGGTTTTCCATTTTCATGGCTTCGATGATCAGCAATGCTTCTCCTTTTTTTACTTCATCACCGGCCTTAACCCGGATGCTGATCACCTTCCCGGGCATTGGGGAGGTGACATGGTTGCTGTCGTGGCCATGGGTATCGAACCCTGAGGCAAAAACCGATTCGGCCAGTATGTCATGGCGTCTCAGCCGGAAAATATGGCCGCCAATACTCACATTTGCAAGATTTTCCCCGTCCTCTGATATCCAGGCAAAATAGTTGTGGTGATCGACCGTAAAATCAATGCGGTTTGGTGAAAAAGCCAGGGGGGTTGCATGGTATTGGTCTCCCTTGATTTCAAAAAGGTAATGACTTTCAGAATATCCCGGCAGGTTGACCGTGATCTCATCCCCTTCATATTGCAGCCTGATGCTCATCTGGTTGCGCCAGTATCCGGTGGTCTCCCAAAGATTGGGCTTTTCACAACATCCCGGGTTCGACTTCAGATTGCGCCTCAGGGTGAACATGAGATAGCCGATCATGGGAACATGCGCCGGGAATCGGTTTTTATCGCGGATGATCTCGCCGCAAAGGGCCGCGGTATGTTCATCACAGAATTTAGTGGTTATTGTGTTGGACTGGAATGCTTCGCTCTGCAGCAATTTGATAAGGTAAGTGATATTCGTCCTGATCCCATGGATGACATAATCGTCAAGTGCAAGCAGCATGTTCAGGCTGGCTTCATGACGGTCTTTTCCCCACATCACCAGTTTGCAGATCATCGGGTCGAAGGAGCTTTTAATTTCCGTATTGGCTGTAATACCGGTGTCGATGCGGATTCCGGGGATATCCGGTTCCTTATAAAATGTCATTTTGCCCGGGGATGGCTGGAAATTGCCGGCAGGATCCTCGGCATAGATCCGGCATTCGATGGCGTGGCCGTGCTGACGCACGTCCTCAGGCTGAAGCCTGAGGATATGTCCCGAGGCTACCTGGATCTGTTCTTCAACCAGGTCGATGCCGGTCACCATTTCGGTTACGGGATGTTCCACCTGTATGCGGGTGTTCATCTCGAGAAAGTAGTAATTCAGATCCTTGTCAACCAGGAATTCGATGGTGCCGGCGTTGTTGTATCCTATTGCCTTGCCAATGGCAACGGCCGCCGCACCCATTTTTTCACGGACTTCCGGGGTGAGGGTGGGAGAAGGAGACTCTTCAATAATCTTTTGATATCGCCGCTGGATGGAGCATTCCCGCTCGTAAAGGTGGATCACGTTTCCAAAGTTGTCGCCCAGGATCTGAACCTCGATGTGGCGGGGCTCTTCGATGAATTTTTCGATATAGACCGTTTCATCCCCGAAATAAGCTTTTGCCTGCCGGCTGGTCGATTCGATGGCCTCGGCGAGTTCGTTTTCTTCATAAACGATGCGCATTCCTTTTCCGCCGCCACCGGCTGCAGCCTTGAGCAACACGGGAAACCCGATCCTGTGGGCAGTCCTTTTAAGTTCTTCGTTTGTTCCCGTAACTCCCTCTGTCATCGGGATGTTGATCTTTTTTACAAACGCTCGTGCTTCAATCTTGTTTCCCATGATCCTCATGGCTTCTGCTCGGGGACCGATGAAGATGAACCCCGCTTCTTCGCATGCGGTGGCAAACAACGGGTTTTCTGCCAGGAAACCATATCCAGGGTGGATGGCATCACAATCGGTTTGTTTTGCCACCTCCAGGATCTTTGGAATATTCAGGTAGGTTTCACTGAGTTCAACCTCCCCGATGCACCAGGCTTCGTCGGCCATGGTCACATGCAGCGAATCCGCGTCGACCTGCGAATAGACCGCCACTGTCTTTATTCCGAGTTTCCTGGCGGTCCGCATGACGCGCACTGCGATTTCACCCCGGTTTGCAATGAGTATTTTGTGAATCACATTCATGTTATTTCACCCAGTTCGGTTTGCGTTTTTCGAGAAATGCATTCATCCCCTCCTGCCCCTCCGCTGATGCCCTGATTTCGGCTATCATCCGGGCGGTATAGTCATATGCCTCCTGCAGGGAGAGGTTGTTGGCAACATCGTGTATCAATATTTTGCACTGGCTCATCGCCTTTGGGCCACTCGTACGCAGCAGGGCGATCAAATCAGCAATGGTTTCGTCAAGGATTTCAGCCGGCACCGATTTATTTACCAGCCTGAAGTGTTCTGCCTCCTTTCCCCTGATCCTTCTTCCTGTGATCATCAGTTCCTTGGCCCCGTATTCTCCTACCCGTTTGATGACATATGGCGAGATGCAGGCCGGAACAATGCCGATCTTCACTTCGCTCAGCGAGAAGGTGGCGTCGTCGGTACAGTAAGCAAGGTCACAGGCTGAAAGTAGTCCGTTTGCCCCGCCGAGCGCCACACCATGTACGACAGCCAGGGTGGGTTTCGGACAATTGTAGATGGTGAGGAAACATTTTGAGAGGAGGAGACTTTCGGTGTAATTCTGTTCGTAGCTGTTTTGAGAAACGGCTTTCATCCAGTTCAGGTCAACCCCTGCACAAAAGGATTTGCCCTTTCCCCTGAGGATCACAACAAGAACTGATGAGTCGAGGGCTTCAAAACATCCTGTCAGTTCGCGCAGCATGGTCTCATCAAAGGCATTGTGCACATCGGGCCGGTTGAGCCAGATGGTGAGAACAGCGTTTTCCAGGGTGGTTTCAATGGTTTTGTGGAGGGTCATATGCAATTTACGATTTACGATTTACGATTTTAGATTTGGAAATAGCAGACAGGATTTGCGAATTCAGGTTAACGATAATAAAATTCGAAATTCGAAATTCGTAAATCGTAAATCGTAAATCGTAAATCGTAAATTATTTCTACATTCTGAAGATTCCATACTGTGTTTTCTCATATTTCTTATTCTGCGAGATGGCGATGGCCAGCCCCAGTATTTTGCGGGTATCCACCGGGTCGATGATCCCGTCGTCCCAGAGCCGGGCGGTGCTGAAATATGCCGATCCCTCTACTTCGTATTTCTTCAGGATGGTTTGAAGCATCTTCTCCCTTTCCTCGGGGGATAAGGTTTTTCCAGCTGCTTTGAGCTGTTCCTCCTTCACAGTAATCAGCACATTGGCTGCCTGTTCGCCTCCCATCACGGAGATTTTGGAGTTGGGATACATGAACAGGAATCTTGGTTCGTATGCACGGCCTGCCATGGCATAATTACCTGCCCCGAAGGAACCGCCAAAGACCACGGTGAACTTGGGCACGTTGGCATTGGCTACCGCGTGCACAAACTTCGCCCCGTCGCGGGCAATGCCGGCACGTTCATATTGTTTTCCGACAATGAAACCGGTGATGTTCTGTAAAAAAAGGATCGGGATGTTTCTTGACGTGCAAAGTTCCACAAAGTGGGCGCCTTTCAGGGCGGTTTCTCCGAAAAGCACGCCGTTGTTGGCCAGGATGCCAATCGGGAAGCCCATGATCCTGGCAAATCCCGTGGTGAGGGTGGGGGCGTAGCGCTCCTTGAATTCATGGAAGAGGCTGCCGTCGACAATCCTGGCAATGATCTCTTTTGAATCAACCGACTTTTTAAGATCAATGGGTAGAATTCCGTACAACTCTTCAGGATCATATGCGGGTTCCTCGATAACATGTGTTTCAAGTGCCTGGTATTCATGCCGCTGGATGGATTCAAAAACATTCCTGCAAATCTGGATGGCATGAACGTCATTTTCGGCCAGGTGATCAGCTACACCGGAAATCATGGTGTGCACTTCAGCCCCGCCTAGTTCCTCGGCTGAAACTTCTTCGCCGGTAGCTGCTTTTACCAGGGGAGGCCCCCCGATGAAGATGGTTCCCTGGTTGCGGACAATAATTGTTTCATCGCTCATGGCGGGAACGTATGCGCCTCCGGCCGTACAGGAGCCCATCACCACGGATATCTGGGGGATACCCTGTGCGGAAAGTCTTGCCTGGTTAAAGAAAAATCGTCCGAAATCATACTTGTCGGGAAAAACATTGGCCTGCTCAGGTAGAAAAACACCGCCCGAATCGACCAGGTAAACGCATGGCAGCCGGTTTTCCATGGCAATCTCCTGCGCCCTGACATGTTTCTTGATGGTTTCCTTTACATAGGTACCACCTTTTACCGTTGCATCGTTGGCCACAATCATCACCTCTTTGCCGTGGATCACTCCGATACCGGTAATGATCCCGGCTGACGGGAACCCATTGTCGTACAGGCCGTATGCGGCAAGGGCCGACAATTCGATGAACGGTGTATTCCGATCGACCAGGAGATCGATTCGCTCCCTGGCAAGAAGTTTGCCGCGCTCCTTGTGCCTGGATACAACCTGCTCCGGCCCGCCACGCCTGATCCTGGCCAGGTTCTCTTTATATTGCCCGAGCAGTTTCAGGAATTCCTCACGGTTATTCTGGAATTCAGGACTGCCGACTTTGATCTTGCTTTCTATCCTAAACATTTTTTATGTCTGAAAAACAATGAGTTAACGGAGGTCATCCAACCTGTACCCGTTTATTTTATTCGCGTACTAAATTAAGAATAATTCTAAATTATACAAACTGTTTCTGAAATATCTGCCGTAACTTTGCGTTGGTTTATCGGTGATTCGTTATTTGAATTTTTGGGTGCTTAAAATAGAGTTAATTAAAACACCACAATAGGCACACCAGGACACAATAGAATACACATAGTTCAGAAAGTTTATGTCTATTTTGGTTTCTATTGTGTCCTGTTGTGTCTATTGTGGTGAAACAGAATCATGAATTCACAACAAGCATTGCCAGCACTTCATATGACAAATTACCGGGAATTACTGTTTTCAAATTATGCCAGATAGTGTATACCTTTACAGATACCGTCGTAGAAGATTTCACCCTTGAAAAGCTGCTGGAATACGAGCAGCTGAACGGGGAGAAGACCACCCTGAGAAAGGCATTTTCCGCGATACTGAACCAATCGGAGCATGACGGGGATCCGGGATATGTGCATATGGTTTTGGAAACGGCACGCATCATCCTTGATGAGATGAACCTTGGGCCGGCATCGGTTAAATGCCTGATGCTGAAAAATCTTGCCGACAAAGGGGTGTTGTCGCGGGAAAAGATTGAAAGCGAATATGGCAAGCCGGTTTGGGGCTTGATCGAGGGCATTCATAAAATTGAACGGCTCGATACCAAAAAATATAGTACAAATACCGAAAACTTCATCGGGTTGCTTTTAACGCTTTCCGACGATATCCGGGTGCTTCTTATCCGGCTTGGCATGCGGCTCTACGACATGCGCCACATATCGGAATATTCCCCGGAGAAACAAAACATCATCACCGGTGAGACCCAGGCTCTATACATACCCATTGCCCATCGTCTTGGGCTTTACAAAATTAAAAACGAACTGGAAGACCGTTTCATGCGGTTTACCGATCCACAAACCTATGCGTTGATCGAGTACAAACTACAGGAGAGCAAATCCGACCGTGATCAATATACGGCTGATTTCATCAAACCGATTGAAAAACAGCTCATTGAAAACGGGTTCGATTGTGAACTAAAGAGCAGGGTAAAATCGATTCCTTCCATCCGGAGGAAAATGCTGACCCAGAAGGTTGACTTTGAAAAGGTATACGACCTGTTTGCCATCCGGGTAATACTTAACAGGACCATCGAAAATGATGCCGCCGACTGCTGGAAGATATACTCCCTGATAACTGATATCTATACCCCGAATCCCCGCCGTTTGCGCGACTGGATCTCTTTCCCGAAATCTACAGGTTATGAATCTCTTCATACGACTGTCATCGGACCCGAGGGACGGTGGGTGGAAGTTCAGGTGCGCACCCGCCGTATGGATGAGATAGCCGAAAAGGGTTTTGCTGCCCACTGGAAATACAAGTCGGGGAGCACTGCTCAAACCAGGGATGCTTTTTATGCCGATATCCGTGATTTGCTGGAAAAGCCTTTGAAGGCTTTACAGGAAACTCCGATCAGCCGGGAAAAGAAAGCCCTCTATTCTGATGAGATTTTTATTTTCACGCCCAAGGGAGATCTGAAACGACTCAAATCGGGATATTCCGTCCTTGACTTTGCCTTTGAAATCCATTCCGAAGTAGGTTCGACCTGTACCGGGGCCATCGTAAACGGGAAGATGGTTCCGCTGAAACACATTCTTCAGAACGGGGACATGGTTAAAATCATGACCTCAAAGGCTCAGAAACCAAACCCGGGGTGGCTCGAAATCGTAAAAAGCCCGCGAAATCTTGCCCGCATCAAGCATGCGCTGAAAATGGAAGCATATAAAGAGGCGGATTTCGGCAAGGAGATCATTAAAAACAAGGTGATCCAATTGGGTTATGAGTTTGCTGATCCCCTTGTGAACAAGCTTGCCGCCTATTTCGGATGCGAGAACATCATGGAACTTTACCAGCGCTTCGGCGAAGGAAAAGCTGACCTGAGCAAAATCAAAAAAGCATTGTCCGAGCCCGATCCGGGAATTGCAGCTGCTGCTGTGAAGGAGGAGACCTTCCCCGACCGGATTTCAGGCATGATGGCCGGGAAAGAGGATTTTGTTATAATCGATCCGAAAATAAAATCGCTTCACTACCAGTATGCAAGGTGCTGCGGACCCGTTCCGGGCAACCTGATCTTTGCTTTCGTCAGTGTTTCCCAGGGGATAAAAATTCATAAGACGACCTGTACCAATGCTCATCAGATGATCACACGCTATCCTTACCGTGTCCTTGAAGCCCGGTGGAAGGAGATGACATGAAAAGCCAGCCCGTTATAGAAGTCAGGGATGTACACAAATCATTCAAGACGGTTCAGGCAGTCAGGGGGATTGATCTCAGCATCAGCCCGGGCCAGTTTGTGGCCATCCTGGGTCCGAACGGGGCGGGTAAAACCACCCTGGTCGAGATGATCGAGGGCATCCAGCAGCCCGATTCCGGCGACATATTTATCATGGGAAAAACCTGGAAAGGAAACGAAAAGTACCTGCGCAACGTCATCGGCCTTTCACTCCAGGAGACCCATTTTATCGACAAACTCAATGTCTGGGAAACCTTGCGCCTCTTTGCCAGTTTTTTTGAAATAGGGAAAGGGCGGTGTGAAGAGGTCATCAGGCTCATCGCCCTGGAGGAAAAACGCAAAGCATGGGTCGTCAACCTTTCAGGCGGACAGCGGCAACGACTTGCCCTAGGCATCGCGTTGCTGAACAATCCGAAAATACTGATGCTGGATGAGCCTACCACCGGCCTCGATCCCAATGCCCGCCGCGAAATATGGGCCATCCTGCTCAAGTTGAAGGAACAATCAGACACCTCGCTCATCCTTACGACACACTACATGGAGGAGGCTGAACAGCTTTGCGATTACATCGTGATCATCGACCAGGGGAAAATTTTAAAGCAGGGAACAATTTCGGGTTTGCTTGGTGATATCCGGGACATACCTGTCAGACCGGTCGAAACCCGCAAGATCACCCTGGACGACCTTTTCATTTCACTTACCGGACGCCACCTCGATGATTGAACGCCTTTCAAATAGCCAACTGGTCCAGCTGATCCTGGCCAATGTAAAGGAGCTGATCCGGGAGCCGGGTGTGCTTTTCTGGGGCATTATCTTTCCGATCCTCATGTCGCTTGGACTGGGAGTGGCCTTTACCAAGAAAAAAGATGTCGTCACAAACATCGCGGTGGTCGGGCAGAACACCTTGGCGAACCAGCCATCGGTTGCTCCATCCGTTTTGGGGTCATTCCTGCTGATCAACAAGGCATCCTTTGAAAAAGACGAAAAAGGGCTTGCTATCCGCAAGTTCACGGTTCCTGATGATAAACTTGGCAGTACCACCTTCGTCTTCCATTCACTGGCATGGAAGGAGGCGATGGAGCTGCTTAAGCGCGGTAACCTGAACCTTGTTTTGGATGAGAAAAGCGGATTGCTCCGGTATCATTTCGACCCGATGAACCCGGATGCACAACTGACCTACCTTAAATTGTCGAAGTTACTGAATATACATGGCCCGGCAGTAAAAGAGACCAATGCAGAGATACAGCCCCTCACGGTAAGCGGAACCCGGTACATCGACTTCCTGGTTCCCGGGCTTATTGCCATGGGGGTGATGATGTCGTGCATGTGGGGCGTGAGCTACGCGATCATCGAGCGCCGGTCAAAAAAACTGTTGCGGCGCATGGTGGCAACCCCCATGAAGCGGTCAAATTTCCTGGTTGCCCTGATCACCGTGAGGGTGCTGATGAATTTTGTGGAGGCGGGGTTGCTTTTTCTCTTCTCCTGGCTTGCCTTCAACATCACCATCCAGGGAAATGTCGCCGCTTTATTGGTTCTGTTTATTGCCGGGAATTTCGCCTTTGCGGGAATTGCCATTTTCATCTCTTCGCATACAGCAAAAACCGAGGTCGGAAACGGGTTGATCAATGCCCTGAGCATGCCGATGATGGTGCTTTCGGGAGTATTTTTCAGCTATCATAACTTTCCCGGATGGAGCATACCGGTGATTCAGAAATTCCCGCTCACCATGATGGCCGACGGGATTCGCAGCATCATGATCGAAGGGGCCGGTTTTGCTGAAACAGCCCTGCCGATCACCATTCTTGCCCTGACCGGCGTCATCTTTTTCCTTGCCGGGATGAAAATTTTCAGGTGGCATTGATCCGGAAAAAGCAGGCCCCTTTCAGAGCCTGCTTTTATCAGTCAGATGATGCACCATCAATACTTGATCACCTTTTCAACTTCCATACTGCTGCCATGCCCGACATGCAGGAAATAGATTCCGGGCTTTTGTTCACGGAGCGAAAAGAGATTCGACCGGCCTTCGGTGAGCGTGGTTTCCATGATCAGGATGCCATAAGTGTTGTAGATCTGTACATTCACCGGCCAATCCCTGTTTTCCGAAGAAAGGACCAGGTTGAATTCTCCATTGGTCGGGTTTGGATAAATGTAGCAAAATTTTCTGCCGGGAGGCTCACGGTCGTTTTCAATTCCAGCAAGGCTGCCTTTTATCCTCGAAGTATCAGATGCCACAAGTGGGTTGTATGCGGAACTGCAATACTGTCCGTTATTCGTGATATAACCACGCAGGTAACCGCCGGGAAAGACTTTGACATCCGGCAGGAACCTGATAACCTGCCCGGCCACAAAGGTAGCGGTGCCGCCCTGCTGAACGTGGAAGAAAGAACCACCGCCTGCCACCATGATCGTGCCAAGGGCATTGTAACACTTTGACTGGCCGGAAACAATTGACTCGTCAATCACTGATAGCGTGGCAGGAATGCTTTCTGCGCTATAGAGGAATGAAACCGGGTAGAGGTTGTTTCCTTCGTTGTTCTCCACCACAATCCCCGCGCCATCCGCCACGAAAAGGATGTACCAGACCTGTCCGGAAGTTCCCGCCGGAAAGAACTGCCTGCTCGTAACCGCTTCAGAGGCCCCGGGTGCCAGTGCGTTTACAATGCCGAACCCAAGATACTGATCCTCTGCCGTTTTGACAGTGTCAGAGGATAAGTAGTATTGCACAACGCTGGCAACGGCAGAAATAGTACCGGTGTTTTTGATCACACAGTGCATGTCGGCCGAATCGCCGGAATCCGGAATAGTATCATGGAAAACGGAGGCCATGGTTATCACCAGGTCGCGCGGGGGAAGCGTTACAGTTACATTGATATTGTCGGTTGCAGCACATGACAATCCATTGGTGACAGTCACAGAATAATTGTGCAGCCCGATACCAGCCGTAGCGCCATTCACGGTGATTGTTTGTGTCGTAGCCCCTGTATTCCAGAGATAGCTATATCCCGGACCCGCATCAAGTACAATGGACTGGTCGGTATAAATCGTAGTGTCATTTTGCAGGTGGACGAATGGGAACACTACCGTTTTAATGGTGCTGTCGAAACAGGCAACATTGTGGGTAATCTTCAGCTTGCACTGGTAGATTCCCGGAACGGTATACAGGTGTGAGACACTCCCATGAGTCACATCATCAACTACGCCGTCGTTGTTGAAATCCCAGGCATAGGTAGCGGCAGGGTCGACATTGGTGGAGCTGTCAATGAAAGTGACAGGGGTATCGATGCAGGTTTGAACAACAGCGAAATCAACTGTCGGTTGAGTACAATCATACACACCAAAGGTTGTGCTCTTATGCAAGCTCCATTTTTTTCCTGAATCTTTCACACGTACATAGAGAGAGTGTATTCCGAGCGGTGTTCCCCCCATCGGGATACTCCCGTTCACGGAAACAATATCACCCGGTGTAATGTTGAGGGGGAGGCCATTCCCGACTCCGGGATCCATATCCAGGAAATACTCTGCAGCCACAATTGGTGGCTGAATTTTTGTAACATCCCGCCATGTTGTATCATAGATATAAAAATTTGCAGACATGATGTGACTCCATTTTCGATCCTGGTCCTCAGCTCGGACCGCAAGGTGATGGAATCCGACTACCATGGTATCCACGATGTAACCAAAAGACACATCAACATTATCTCCTGGAGTTACAGCAACACGTTTACCCATCCCAATTCCTGGATCGGGTTTCGTGTTGATGTCAAGATCGACAAAATACTCAGAAGATGTTATTGGCGGCTGGTTTGCAACGGTCAACGGTACTGGGACATCATGAATGTAAAACGACTCCTGCCGATACATGCTCCAGCTATGCCGCGTGTCCATCACCCTAATAAAAATCCTGTGATATCCAGGGAAAAGACCTGTTACATTGCATCCCGTGAAATATTCAACTGTGTCAGCCGCGGAAACGTTCAGGGGTATTCCCAGGCTGGTTCCCGGATCGGTATCGAAGAAGTACTCGGCAGCGATGATATTCCCTGGAAAAACAGGATGAGTTCCCACGGAGAAAATATTCACTACCGGGCAAAGTCCGTCACTCACCTGTACCGTATAACTGCCTGGTATCAGGTTGTTTGCGTACATGGCTGTTGAGCCTGAAGACCATTGGTAAGTGTATTTTCCACTGCCTCCCGACGCTTCGACCCACGCACTGCCATTGCTGTTCCCGCCACTGGCATCAATTACATGCAGTGTAACCGACGGAACCTCATGACTGGTTACAACCACACTCTGTGATTTTACCTCCAGGCCGGTAGTTGTCCTGAGCCAACAGTAATAGTTTCCGGAAGTTCTCGCGTAGATGGAACGGGTCGTTTGGCCTGTTGGCCACCATTGATAAATATAGCCTGCGGCAACCGTCAGGCTTACGGAATCTCCATTACACAATGTTGTATTCCCGATAACAGTAACCGTAGTGGGTGGCAATGGCCCAACGAATACCTGCTTCAGGATAGAAGCCATGCAGGTATCCGAGTTATTGACCTTGAGCCTGACGTCATAATTACCCGGAACCGGAAATGTATGGGCAATATTCTTTGTCGTGTATTCGATGATTCCATCGTTGTTGATGTCCCACTGCCAGGTAGTTCCCGTTGTCAGATTTTCTGAGGTGTTTGTGAATGTCACAGGCGATCCGGCCAAGGCTGTTCCGATAGTAAACCCAGGGTTGGGGGTTGTGCATACCGTATGAAGTACATTGAACGCCATCCGGTTACATAATCCCCATTTCCCGTTTTCATCTTTCGTGCGTATGTAAACCCAATGAGAACCATCAACCAGACCGTTAACCGGAAAATATCGGTTCATTGCAACTGTATCTCCGGTCGGGCTGAATGGAATATCGGTGCCGTTACCGATGCCCGGATCGGTATCATAGAAATATTCGGATGCAATGATCTTAGGTTGGGCAACTTGCTGAAGGACTGCAGGCACAGTATATATATACACCTTACCTGCTTCGGTGAGACTCCATTTGCCGAGACTGTCCATAGCCCTTACAGAAAGATTATGAAATCCCGGCTGCAGACCAGATGTGACTGCAGCGAAATCTTGAATAACTTCATTGCCTACGTAAACAGGGACTGATATTCCATTCCCGGGACCAGGATCCATGTCAAAGTAATACTCGCCCTTGACAAGCGGTGGTTGAGTTCCATTGGCAAGGGGATTTTGGGTGTAAATATAGAACCTTTCACTGCGGATCTGGCTCCAGCGCCCATAAGTGTCACATACACGTACATTGAGATCATGAAACCCGGGAGTGAGAGATCCGGCTGGCAGTAAAGTAGCAAAGGTAACTGTATCACCACCGGCGATATTCATTGGGTTTCCGCTGCCCACGCCTGGGTCGCTGTCGAAGAAATACTCCGCACGCACAATATCCCCGGGAAATATCGGGTCATTGCTGATCGAGAAACTACGGATTACCGGACACCTTCCGTCGCTCACCGTCACCGAATAGTTTCCGGCCGCGAGATTGTTGACAATCGGCAGGGTACTCCCGGTAGACCACAGGTAACTATAGGTACCCGTACCTCCTGAAACATTGCATATCCCGGTACCGTTTGCATTTCCGCCGGAGGCGTTGATCATAACAAGATCTATCACAGGAAGTGGATTGACGGTAACATGAACTATGCGTGAAAAGCCTTGGACACCGTAAATGTTCGTGAGCCGTACGGAATAATCGCCCGATTGAGTTACAGTGATCGACTGCGTCGTTTGATCTGAACTCCAGTTATACGAGTATCCGGGTTTCGCCGAGATCTGCACCGAATTCCCGGCACATAAGGTCAAGGTGCCAACGATTGTGAGACTTGTATCAACCATAGGGCTTACGACCACCTGCCGGGTCATCGAGGCATGGCATGAACCATTGTTGTATACCGTGAGACGCGCGTTATATAGGCCATATTGCTGATAGGTATGCGTCACACTGGCAGTGGTGTAATCAATAATCCCATCGCCATTCACATCCCATTCGTAGGTTGCATCGGGAGCCAGGGATGTGCTGTGGTTGACAAAGTGTGTCGGATTGCCAACCAGATGTACAGTATCGGCAGAGAAATCGACCAGAGGGCAGGTACAGGCAACTTCATCCACCTGGAAACTGGCCCGCTGCCACAATCCTGTGAACCCCTTCTCATCATAACCACGCAGGTAGATATAGTGCAAACCAGGCGCCAGACCCGATATTCGCAGGTCCCGTTTCAGATCGATGGTGTCGTAAATGTTCGATGTTACCAGGTTGCAATTTCCGATGCCCGGGTCAGTATCAAAGAAATATTCAACCCCGGCAAGCGACTTGTACTTTTTCGGCAGGACGGGTTTCAGGGAATCGTAAATATACCATGGCAATCCTGCATAAAGACTCCATTTCCCGATGGAATCACGGGTTCTAACGAACAGATGATTGAAACCAGTAGTCAGTCCGCTGGCTGGCATCCCGAAATTACTGATTACCTCATCACCAGCCATAACCGGAACATCCACACCTTTTCCCACCCCGGGATCGGTATTGATGAAATACTCCGCCCTGGTAATCTGCGGCTGGACGACCGGTTGTGGATTGACCGGTTGCCGCCCGATGTAAAACCGTGCGCCTCGGTCAAGGCCCCATCTGCCGTATGTATCCCTGGTTCTGATATATACGATATGAAATCCCGGCACAAGTGAGTCCGGAGATATTGTGGTCATGAAATCGATCGAATCTGCAGCCCATATGATAATGGGTATTCCATATCCCGGACCCGGATCGGTATCAAAGTAATATTCGGCAAAGGAAATGTTCCCGGCTGTCACCTGTTCGTTGACGATAGTGAAATCTTTGATCACCGGACAATGGCTATCGGAAACAGTTACAGTATAGGTGCCGATGGAAAGTCCATTGAGGATCGGTGTGGTAGCTCCGTTCGACCACTGGTAAATGTACTGACCGGTACCGCCATTAACCACCACCCATGCCGAGCCATTTGCAGAACCTCCGGTGGTGTTGTGATAAGTCAACGTTACCAAAGGAACATCATACACCTGAACATGAACTATTTCTGACCGGAGGGAGATGCCGTAGGAATTTGTTGCCCAGCAAAAATAGTCTCCTGTAATCTTTACCTTGATTGCCCGGGAAGTGTCGCCAGTTGACCAGTCGAACGTGCACCCCTCCTCATAGTTGTTGGAGGTAAGGATGACCGAATCGCCCTTGCAGAGGATTGTGGAGCCTGCAATGAGAAGATTGGTATTGGGTTTCGGCCCGGTCATCACATCTTTAATGATCCCCGAAGTACAGGACGAGTCGTTTTCCACGGTCAGTTTTACTTGGTAATATCCCGGCGCTGTGAAGGTGTAGTTGAGGTTCCGCGTTGTGTCCTCAATCGAGCCATCGTTATGAATGTCCCATTTGTATTGAACACGATCGCTGGTATCGGTGGAAACATTGGTAAAATGGCAGAGTGTACCGAATGTTACGGTATCGAAGGAGAAATTTGCCACCGGCATGGTGCAAATAGAGGTATCCACATGGATTCTGGCTCGTTGCGCCAGCCCCCACAGATTGTTTTCGGCCATAGCCCGGATATAGAGGTAGTGGTACCCCGTGTCCAGTCCAATGATCCGGAGATAACGGTAAACATCAACGGTATCGCCCCGGATAACAGGCAGGGAGATTCCCATACCCTTACCGGGATCGGTGTCGTAGAAATATTCAGCTTTTGTGATCGGGAAGTACCTGGGATGGATCATCGGCTGGTTCTGTATTTCATGGATATAGAACCTGGATGACATCACGATGCCCCATCGCCCGGCGGCATCCCTCGTGCGGATACTGAAAAAATGATATCCGGGGGAGATCCCGCTGATGGAAAAGCTGAAATCCTTTATAACCGTATCTCCGGGTGAGACCGTTAATGGTGTGGCAAGTCCCACACCAGGGTCGGCATCCACAAAATACTCAGCTTGTGTGAGTACCTGTGCATGCGAGGTGGCCGCTGCCAGCAGAAGCAGCAGCAAAACCCGAAGGATTCGATTTTTCATACGAAAAATCTTAATTCTGTTTCCTTGCCGTGAAATGAACGTTGAGCGTACCACCCGCTGGTACCGAACTGCCGTTGGGCAACGTGAGTGTCATCATCTGCGGGAAGTGTGGATTGGCGCCTACATTAAAGGGCATCATCCCTCCATAGATCCCGATGTCTGTGCCATCGGTACCGGCATTTTTCCCGGGCGAGGCGGGTTGCAGGTGGAAATCGTAAGACCAGTCGAAACCGGCGCCCAACAGCGGGAAATTGACGAACTGCGGGTTGGTATTATTCAGGTTGCCGCTGCCGATATTTCCATCGCCCGGCATTTCAGGGCACAAATAACCGATGTTTTTGGTAAATGCACAGCCGCTGCCTCCGGTGGGATAGGCGCCGTAAAAAACATTGTTTTCAATGACCATGTTGGAAATAGAATTAAATATTGCAGCATTGGGCCGGTTGATGAAAACATTGTTTCGCACAAAAACAGCGCTCAGGTTGGCGCCTTGAAAATCAAAGTAACCGCCAGAAAAAATGTTATTATGAATAAAGATATTGTTATATTGACCTGTCCAATTATAACTGACACCAATTCTGT
>CAIKNA010000117.1 GCA_903828645.1 uncultured Bacteroidales bacterium | reverse complement strand
GGATTTTTTTCAGGTCTGCAGCGGTGACATCCCCGACAGGAAAATCCGACATTTCCAGGATGCGGTTGATCATTCCCTGGAGACCCATTTCTCTTCCGTCATCCGGTGAAAAAATCTTAGCGACACTATAATCCTGCAGTTCCCTGATCTCGTGTGGGAGGATCACACCACCGCCGCCGCCGAAGATCCGGATGTGTTCGCAGCCCTGTTCTTTCAACAGGTCAACCATGTATTTGAAATATTCAATGTGACCACCCTGGTAAGAGGTTAATGCGATGGCCTGGACATCTTCCTGGATTGCGCAATCGACGACTTCCTTTACTGACCGGTCATGACCCAGGTGGATCACTTCGGCCCCACTGGCCTGTAAAATGCGGCGCATGATGTTGATCGTGGCATCGTGGCCGTCAAAGAGAGATGCCGCTGTGACAATCCTGATGTGATTTACCGGCTGATAAACTTTTGTTTCCTGCATCAGATCGCTGGATTATTATTAATCATTCATGATTGCCCGGGAGATGATGATCTGCTGGATTTCACTCGTGCCTTCATAGATCTGAGTCAGCTTGGCTTCACGCATCAGGCGCTCCACATGGTATTCCTTTACATAGCCGTAGCCGCCATGGATCTGTACGGCTTCCGTTGTTACATACATGGCTGTCTCTGCAGCCCAGTATTTGGCTATAGCACTTGCGGTTCCATAAGGCTGGTTCTGATCTTTCAGCCAGGCGGCTTTCAGACAAAAATGGCGTGCTGCTTCAATTCGCACATGCATTTCTGCCAGTTTGAATGCAACTGCCTGGTGATTGATGATCTCTGTTCCGAAGGCTTTTCTTTCCTTTGCATATTTCAGTGCCCTTTCATAGGCTCCTTGCGCAATACCCAGGGCCTGCGCCGCGATCCCGATGCGTCCGCCTTCGAGTGTTTTCATGGCGAATTTAAAACCGAAACCATCTTCCCCGATGCGGTTTTCCTTCGGAACAATAACATCCGTGAACATGACTGAGTGTGTATCCGAACTCCGCATTCCCATCTTGTCTTCATGGGGTCCTAAGGAGATGCCCGGCGAATGACGGTCAACGATAAGCACATTGATGCCCTTGTGTCCTTTTTCAGGATGTGTCTGCGCGATCAATAGGTATGTGGATGCGGAATTTCCGTTGGTAATCCAGTTCTTCGTACCATTCACGAGGTAATGATCACCTTTATCAATGGCCGTGGTTTTCTGTGACGTGGCATCAGACCCGGCATTTGGCTCAGAAAGCAGGAATGCGCCAATCTTTTCACCGCGTGCAAGCGGTTTCAGGTATTTCTCCTTCTGTGCTTCCGTTCCGAACTCTTCAAGTCCGTAACATACCAGGGAATTATTTACAGAGACTATCACACCTACCGATGAATCGACTTTTGAAATTTCTTCCATCGCCAGGACATAAGAGATGGTATCCATACCACCACCATCATACCTGGTGCTCACGAGCATCCCGAGAAAACCCAGGTCTGCCATGGCTTTGACATGATGAGCAGGATATTCTGCCTTTGCGTCCCTTTCAAGGACGTCTTTTATCAGTTCTCGCTGGGCATAATCTCTTGCCGACTGCTGGATCATGATCTGTTCTTCCGTGAAAGTAAATTCCATAACAATTGATTGAAATATGAAAGAAATAGATGGATAAGTAACTTTAGGATTATTATACAAATTTAGCACTTACATAGAATGATTCCATTTTTTAACAAGAATTAACAATAAATGGAATCGAAATGCTTGGTTGTGTTGATATTTGTCAG
>CAIKNA010000116.1 GCA_903828645.1 uncultured Bacteroidales bacterium | reverse complement strand
TGCGCGACGTGCATGGGCAAATTGTCGGATTGGTTGGCGTTACCCATGACATCACCGAGCAGAAAAAAACGGAAGCAATACTTCTGAAGGCAAAGGAGGAGGCAGATCTTGCCAATAAAGCCAAATCGGAATTTCTTGCCAACATGAGCCACGAAATACGCACCCCGTTGAACGGAGTCATCGGATTCACCGACCTGCTGCGCAAAAGCCCCCTGAATAAAGTTCAACAGCAGTATGCCGACAATGCAAATGCCTCAGGACATACTTTGCTGGGAATCATCAACGACATCCTTGACTTTTCTAAAATAGAGGCAGGGAAAATGGAACTTGATCACATCAGAACGGATATCCTGGAGCTGGCAGAACAGACATCTGACATCATCAAATATCACGCTTCCCAGAAAGGGCTTGAGTTGCTGTTGAATATTCAGCCCGACCTGCCCCGCTTCGCTTTCGCCGATCCGATAAGGCTGAAACAAATCCTGGTGAACCTTTTGGGAAATGCAGTGAAATTCACCATGTCAGGAGAAGTAGAACTGAAGGTCACCTTTGCAAAAAAAGATGAAACCACCGGCGAATTCAGGTTTTCGATCCGCGACACCGGGATCGGGATTAACGAAGATCAGCAGAAGAACCTGTTTGTCGCATTTACCCAGGCGGATTCGTCCACTACCCGGAAATTTGGCGGTACGGGGCTTGGCCTGACTATTTCGAACATGCTCGCCGAAAAAATGGGAAGTAAAATCGAACTTGTAAGTGAAACAGGCAAGGGGTCGACCTTCTTTTTTACACTTTCAACGGATTACGAAGCTGGAGAAAAAATCGATTCCGGAAGTCTGACAGGTATAAACCGGATACTGGTTGTTGACGACAACGACAACAACCGCATGATTCTTGAGCATACATTTATCAGTTGGGGCATTGAATTCACGGGTGCCGACAGCGGCCAATCCGCGCTTAAGGTCATTGAAGTGTCACCACCGTTTGATGTGATCATCGTCGATTATCACATGCCAGTACTGAGCGGACTCGACACCATCCGGCTGATCCGGGAACAATTGAACCTTTCACCCGAAAAACAGCCTACCATTTTGCTGCACAGCTCCTCGGATGATGCCGCAATTTATGCGGAGTGCAAAAAACTGGGAGTGAAATTTAATCTTACAAAACCTGTAAAATCGCAGGAATTGCTGCAATATCTTAAAACCATCCACAAACAGCCGGCAGCAGTGGTGAGGAAAAGCAAAAAACCAACACCATCTGAAACAGCGGGTATCGTAAGTTATGGTTCGCAGGTGGTATTGATTGCAGAAGATGTAACGTTGAATATGTTGCTGGTTACCACGATAATCAAACAGATCCTTCCGGATGTTACCGTTTTGGAAGCCAAAAACGGGAAAGAGGCATTGAACATGGCCATCCTGGAAAACCCGGATTTAATATTAATGGATGTTCAAATGCCTGAGATGAGTGGTATTGAAGCCACTGTCGGAATTCGAAACCATGAAAAGGTGAAAGGTACGCGGGTTCCGATCGTTGCCTTAACGGCAGGTGCCATTAAAGGTGAAAAGGAACGATGCTTTGAAGCCGGCATGGATAATTTCCTCACCAAACCAATTGACCGCAATGTCCTGCGTAAAATATTGGAAATGTACCTGATGACTTCGATTTAACACCCGTAACGCATCACCCGTCACTTGCCACGCATCACCCGTCACGCGTCACCCTTCACACATCACCACGATTTCACCCTATTCTGTCAAACCCGGTATAAGGCACCAAAACAGCCGGAATATTGATCCCTTCCGGTGTCTGGTTGTTTTCGAGCAAGGCGGCCACGATGCGCGGAAGCGCAAGCGCACTGCCGTTGAGGGTATGGGCGGTTTGCATTTTCCCTGCTTCATCCCTGAACCTCAGTTTGAGCCGGTTCGACTGGAAGGATTCAAAATTGGAGACCGAACTAACCTCCAGCCACCGGGCCTGGGCTGCCGACCATACTTCCATATCGTAGGTGAGCGCAGAGGTGAAACTCATGTCGCCCCCGCAAAGTTTCAACACCCTGAATGGCAGTTCGAGCTTGCGCAGCAACCCTGTCACATAGTTCCGCATCTCTTCAAGGATTTCGTAGGATTGGTCGGGATGGGCGATCTGGACAATTTCCACCTTGTCGAACTGGTGAAGGCGGTTCAGCCCGCGAACATCTTTGCCGTAAGATCCTGCCTCACGACGGAAACAGGCTGAATAGGCAACGTTTTTCACAGGCAGTTCCTGGCTTTTCAGGATGGTGTCGCGGTATATGTTGGTAACCGGCACCTCGGCGGTGGGAATGAGGTAGAGGTCGTCAAGTCCGACGTGGTACATCTGGGAATCCTTGTCGGGGAGTTGTCCCGTGGCGTAAGCGGATGCCGCGTTGACCATGTATGGCGGCTGAACTTCAGCATACCCGGCCTTCATCGCCTCATCAAGAAAAAAATTGATCAGGGCACGCTGAAGCCTGGCTCCTTTCCCTTTGTAGAGCGGGAATCCCGCACCGGTAATTTTATTCCCGGTGATGAAATCAATGATGTCATATTGTGTTGTAAGGTCCCAGTGGGGGACTGCTGTTGCGGCTGCCGGAATGATCTCGCCCTCCTGCAAAACCACCAGGTTGTCTTCCGGGGTTTTTCCGGGAGGAACAGTGGGGTGGGGGAGGTTCGGTACACGAACCAGGATGTCATCCAGCTCTTTTTTAATGTTTTCAAGTGCAAGGTCAAAATCTTTTCCCTGGATTTTCAGCTCCCCGGTTTTCTCTTTTAACAGGTTGGCCTCGGTAACTTTCCCTGATTGAAACAGCCCTCCGATCTCCTTTGCCATGAGGTTGCTCCGCGACTGGATGTCGTCAAGTTTTTTCTGGGTCTCCCGTCGCAGATTGTCCAGTTCGACGATCCGCCCGATAACTTCAGTTCCATTGAAATTTTTAATCGCAAGACGATCAATGACCTCCTGCGTGTGTTCACGGATAAAATTCAAAGAGAGCATAAAAAAGGTTGTTTACAGAACAAAAATAGTGAAAAACGATCATTCCGGTATGAAAAAACCGGCAGGGATTTTCCCATGCCGGTTTTAAAAGAGTTATAATTGCACGAAGAGTTGTGCAGAAAAATTTTAGTTTGCGGTTTCTTCCATCGGGATGATCGAAACATACGAACGATCACTCCTCTTTTTTCTGAATTCCACAATGCCTTCAATGAGGGCAAAGAGGGTGTGGTCCTTGCCGATCCCGACATTCAGGCCGGGGTTGTGCACTGTTCCGCGTTGCCGCAGGATGATCGAGCCTGGTTTTGCATACTGACCACCATAAATTTTAACGCCTAAACGTTTGCTATGCGATTCGCGGCCGTTGCTTGAACTACCGGCCCCTTTTTTGTGTGCCATACACTATATTATTAATGATTTACGATTTACGATTTACGATTTACGATTTAGAGTTCTGCAGGTGTTTCTTCCTTTTCCCTGGCCTTTTTGGCTGTGGTTGCGCCACCCGTACTGATGTTTTCGATCAGTATCTTGCTGAAATCCTGGCGATGTCCTGATTCCTTCTCATATCCTTTGCGACGCTTCTTTTTAAAGATTACAACTTTGTCGCCCCTCACATGGTCAACGATCTGACCCGTGATGCTGCTGCCCGCCACAAGAGGTGCGCCAACACTGATTTTGCCGTCGTTTTCCAACAGCAATACCTGGTCGAATTCAATTTTGGTTCCAGGGTCACCTTCGAGCCGGTGAACAAAGATCTGGTCGTTCTGTTCTACCTTGAACTGCTGACCGGCTATTTCAACGATTGCGTACATGTTTTAATGTATTGATGTTCGTAAATTTGGGAGTGCAAAGTTATAAATATTTTCTTATGAATTTGCCAAAGCTTTAAAAAAATGCATTTTTTGTGTAAGTTTGTAACATTAACAACTATTAACACGTTTAAGCTTACAAATGGTATTATCCGGGTACAGGTCGGTTGGATTTTTTCAGCGGGTGCTGGCAGTTTTTTTTTACCTGCTGACGATCCTGCTTATACCCGGTAAGGTATGCGCCCAATCGAACCCGGTTTCGCAGGCCACTCTACAGGGAATCGTTACCAACGGAGCCAATGGTTTGCCGGTAGTCGGTGCAAAGATAACGGTAAACGGCAAATTCACATGGTCTACTTCGGGCGGGGTTTATTCGTTGTCGCCCGACCAGGCAGGAACGTTTCCCGTTTCATGTTTAAAGGCCGGGTTTGACAATTACGTTTCCCCCCCTATGGTCTTTATACCCGGCATTGTTTCCCAGCTTAATATCCAATTATGGGAAAACCTCAATCCGCCTTCAACTGTTTCCGTTTACCTCGACACGGTTTCACAGCATGTACCCATTGCCTGGAGCGCACCTTCCGGAAGCTACGAACTGTTATATGACGACGGGATCCAGGATAATTTTACCCTTTGGTCATCCCAGGGAAATATGAATGCCCTCAAATTCACACCGGCGGGCTTCCCTGTCAGGATTACAGGGGGGGCCATTCATATCGGCGCCCAGGCCAATTATCCGGCTGGGAGCAACCCGCTGGTGACCTTCCAGGTGCGTATTTATGATGGAACAGGACCGGGAGGAACCCCGGGCAACAGCCTTGCCGGCCCGTTTGACATTATACCGGCGGCCCTGGGCTGGGTTGAATTCACTCTTCCCCTGCCGGTCGTTATGAACAGTGGCGCATTTTTTATTGCCATGGTCCAGGGCGGGAATGCCCCAAATGCGGCGGGGATCGCCATCGATGAGACCACGCCTCAGTTCAGGAGTTATTCAAGGTTTGCTAGCGGAGGAGGCCCGTGGTTTCCGGCCGGAGGCAATTTTATGATCCGTGCCCAATGTTCGGGTCCGGGAGGACCGGTTTACCTTGAGGATACCCCTTTATCAGCCGGAATCAGCAACATTTACCGTCTCCGCCAGGGAGAAGAACAAAATCCATCTGTCTGGACCATGGTCGGCTCGGCCACGACATTTTCAACAACCGACAGCAACTGGCTCTCACTGCCCTGCGGCCCCTACCGCTGGGGGGTTAAAACACAATATTCGGGTAATCGCTGGTCGCCGGTTGCATTTTCAAATATCCTCGGAAAGTGCTGGACCGCGCCTGTGAACATACATCTCGACTTAAGCTGTGACAGTTCAAGCCGGGTTGGAACGCCTGTGAAAATGGTCAACCTTGCCTACCCTGATACGGTTTACGCCGCAGTTTTCGATACGGCAGGAACCGTATCGTTTCCAAAGGTATGGAAAGGAACCTACCAGCTGAGTGTCACCAAATTCGGGTATGACACGATTTTCCTGTCAGTACCGGTAGCCTCACCGGTATCACTGGCGCTGACCCTGCTGCAGGTAAAGATTCCTCCGGCAAACCTTGTGGTCAATGACAGCAGCCTCCTGGCCCGTTGGGATGTTCCCCGCTTTGAACAGCGGATCTTCTCGGAAACATGGAGCAGCGGCTCATTGAATACCAATTCCTGGACCCGCGAAGGCGGGGTAAACTGGGATATTTCAACGACTTCCGGAAATCCCTCGCCCTCTGTCATGTTCAACTCCGTGCCACACCAGGCAAATTATTCGCAATCGCTCACCAGTAAAACAATTTCAGGGCAACACTCCACTTTGCTGAAGCTTAGATACGATATCTTTCTGGATAGTTATGGCACAACTACCCTCAACCAGATGGCCGTTGAAATCTGGGATGGGGCAACCTGGCATACTTTAAAGAATTACACCAACGCCGGCGGAGATTTGCCCTGGACCAGTGAGGACCTGGATATTTCGACATACACAAACCTGAATTTCAAACTAAGGTTTAATGCCTCCGGCGGAGATACCCGTGACATCAATAACTGGAATATTGATAACATCGAAGTGACCGGGTCGGAACCTGCGCAGGTGCAGGCAAACTGCATCCTCGGATACTATTTTTATCTTGGGAATGTCATCTCAGGTTATACGACAAACAATGCGTACCTCATTCCGGGGAACCAGGTTCAATACGGACAAACATACAATGCATGTGTCAGGGCGCTTTACGGGAGCGGTTATTCCGAATCTGCCTGCACTACCCTTACCTCTCATTTTCTATACCCTGTTTTAAACCTTCATGGACTCCCCATCGAAAACGCTGCATATATTGCCTGGGAAAAACCGGTGTCCCAAACGGATACATCATTCGTAACCCCTCCCGGCCTTATTGGGTATTCACTCTTCCGTGACAACAGTCTGATAGGGACAATCAGCAGTGCAGACTCACTCTCTTTTTACGATTATGGCCTGGAGCCCGGCTATTACCAGTATGGTGTCGCTGCCAGGTATGATCTTACCTCCTATGGTTTTCCCGGCCAGTTTGGACAAAGCCTCCCGGCCGGCCCAATAAACGTCACCATCAACTGGGGACGGCAGCTTCCATTTATGGAATCCTGGAATTCGGGAACCTTTTCATACAATGAATGGCAGTTCAGTCCTTCCGCGGGAAACTGGATCATTGACCCCGGAGAAGGCCTCCCTTCACCGGCAGCCAATTTCAAATGGCAACCCCCCGTAGTGAATTACGACTATTCGCTCCAGAGTCCCCCATTCAATGGTTTACCTTTCAATTGCGCGGCGATCTGGCTTGATTTCGACCTTAAACTGAACGACCGGAACGCTACAGGTACCGAAAAAATGACCGTGGAGGCATATTATAACAATGGATGGCATAAGAAAGCCGAAGTTAAAAATAACGGGAGCATCCCGTGGACGAATTACCATCTCGACATCAGTCCTGCGCGCGGAAAAGGTTTCAGGGTGAGATTCAGGGCTTCCGGACAAAACTCTTCCGAAATCCTGAACTGGTTAATTGATAATGTCAACATTTACCCTGTGTGTTACCCTGCAACCAATCTTGCCGGTGAACAGGCGGGGAATGATGTGAGACTCACCTGGAGCCCACCGGCTTGCTATGGGGGAACTCTTTTAAATGAAGGCTTTGAGGAGGGTTTTTTCCCCCCGCTTCAGTGGGCTATTCAAACCACCAATCCTTCAGCCACATGGTCTCATGCATCAGCCTCTTCTCCGGTGGGAGTTCATAACGGCAGCTTTTCGGCATGGCTCAACTGGGACTACAACCACCAGGATGAATGGCTCATTGCACATAATATTTATGTCAACGGGGACCTGACCTTCTGGAGTTACGCCTTCCAGGGGTCGATGCACCAGGATCATTATTATTTAAAGGTGTCACCCGACCAGGGAGCCACCTGGGATGTTTTGTTGGATCTGTCGGCCCTCCCTCCGTATCCCGGAACCAATGGGGTGAATTCCTGGATTACACCTTATCATGTAAATCTTTCCATGTATGAAGGAGAAACGGTCGACATCGCATGGCATGCGGTGGATGGCGATGGCAATGGTTTGTGGTATCCATGGGCGATTGATGACTGTTCAATTGGTGCCCACGACCACCAGCTGCCTGTTGTGGGATATGATATTTACCGGAAAAGGAACGGAGGAAGCGGTTTTAACAAGATCAATCCCGACCTGGTCACAGATACCGCCTGGCTTGACGAGGGCCTTCCTCTCGGGGAGTACCAGTATTTCATCCAGGCTCAATTTAACGAATGTGAGAATGCCTCGAATTCCGACACTGTTATGGTCGACGTTGTGACCGGGGTGGCGGCGCTGCATGCATCGGCACTATCCATGTTTCCCAATCCCGTTGCAGATTATTTTACCATTGCGGGTCCGGCGGTACTGGATGAGGTCAGGGTTTATGAGTCGTCCGGGAAACTGGCAGGAGAATGGAACCCAGGGGGTGCGTGTAAATTGACCGTCGATGCACGGTCTCTTCATCCCGGACTTTACCTGCTGTTTGTGCGCATCGGGCGGGAAGCGCAATACATAAAATTAAGCGTCGTGAAATAATTATTAATTAAATTCATCTTGATTCCCGAAAAAATTGTACCTTGCGAACTTATTCGAAATTTGATAAAATGTTGATTTGCAATTTTTTTCCCTATATATATCAATAGAAATATTGATCCCCATATATTTTTAATAAACAACTATCATTATTAACCTAAAATTCAAAACTATGAGAAATGTTACCAAAACGCTGAGAATGTTGATGCTTTTTGCAGTGTCGATGTTTGTCTTCGTTTCCTTTGGGTTTGCACAGCAGACAATGCTGTTGACCGAAAGCTTTGAGTCAGGAACAGGAACAACTCCTCCTGCCGGCTGGGCATTGGAACAGGTTTCAGGAACCACCCTGGGTGTGAACTTTGTAACCACCAGTACCAACCCGACGATTTCAGCTGCCTATGATGGTGTGAGATTTGTCCAGTACAATTCATACGGCATCAGCAGTGGCTCAACCCGTCTGAAGAGGACAGCTGCTGTTTCTACAACGAACAAATCCTTTATCATGGTTGATTTTGCCTGGTTCGAAGATCCTGGTTATACAACCAACAATGACAAAGTTGATGTTCAATGGTCAACCAACGGTACCACCTGGAATACTGCGGCTACTTTCGCCCGCTACAATGCTGTAGCCGGATGGAAAGCGAAAAACGTCGTTCTTCCTGCTGGCGCCAACAACCAGGCTACTCTTTATGTAGCTTTCCAGTTTACCTCTGCATATGGCAACAACTGCGCCATGGACCTGGTACATGTTACAGCCGGCCCTGCCGCACCTCCTGCCATTGTGATCATTGGTACCGGAACAACATCATCCAACTACCCCTATACAACTTACTGGATGGGTGGCAGAACACAGATGCTTTACACTGCTGCTGAATTGACTGCAGCCGGTGCTACCGCCGGAAACCTCTCCTCCGTAGGGTTTAATGTAATTTCAAACTCCACCCAGCTGATGAATGGCTTCAATGTTAAATTGGGAGCTACTGCACTCACATCATTGTCTGCTGGTTATGTAGCCGGTCTCACCTCCTATTATACCACTGCTTATTCAGTTCCGGGAACAGGTTGGCAAAACATCACCCTTACCACCCCGTTTGTATGGAATGGCACCTCCAACGTGATCGTTGAAATTTGCTATGGAAATACAAGCTATACCAATTATACCACGGTAAATTCAACAACCGTTGCCAATATGACTGCCGGCCACTATGCTGACACCCAGACTGAATGCACCGTTGCTACGAACAATGCCCCAACGGCACGCCCCAACATCGCTTTTGGCGTTCCCCCGATCACTCCCGGCGTTTTGATGGGTTATGTAAAAGATGTAAATACACTGGTCCCGATCGCGGGTGCCATTGTTGTCGTTGGTACAAAAAGAGACACCTCCCGTGCCAACGGAATGTACATTATCTATAACCTCACCGCAGGTTCCGTTACTGCAAACTGTGCCGCTTCCGGTTATATTTCCGGATCAGCCAATGCTACCATTGCCTCAGGTGCTGTGACCAGTCTTGACATCATGATGTCACCAGGTCCCAAAGTTGGCGGTACTGTTACCGATGCTTCAACCGGTAATCCGATTGTAGGTGCAACCATCACCATTGGTACCGGCGCAAGCGCTGTAACCACCCTTTCCATCGCAGGAGGTACTTATATCTCCCCGCTGCTTTCCATCTCAGGTGTGCAGCCCATTGTGATCGGCAAGACCGGTTATGATGACTTTACAGGAACCGTAACGCTTGTTCCGAATACAACAGCTGTCCAGAATGCCGCATTGTTACCCACTGCCGTTCAGCCAGGACCTTTCACTGCTGCCCTGAACAACCCTGTTACCCCGACCTCCGTTAACCTTAACTGGGGAGTTCCCCAGGGGATGTACCAGGTTATCTATGATGATGGCACACAGGACAATTTCGCCATCTGGGCCACGGCCAATAACCTCAATGCATTAAAAATCACTCCGCTTGCCTGGCCAGCCAAATTAATTGGCGGCAAGGTGAATCTCGGAACTGCTGCAAATTATCCTTCCAACGCCCTGCCTCTTGCCAAATTCATGATGATGGCTTACAAAGCAGATGGCGCCGGTGGATTACCGGGAACAAAAATTGACAGTGTTGAAGTAACCCCGACCGGTTTTGGCTGGGCCAATTTCTCTTTCAATGTTCCCATCACGATCACTTCGGGCGATTTCTACCTGGTTATGAAACAGGGTGGCATTCCTCCCCATGCAGCCGGCATCGGTGTTGATTTAACCAACACCCAGCTTCGCAGCTATTCAAAATTTGTTACCGGTGGAGCTCCATGGATTCCCGCCGCAGGAAACTTCATGATGCGTGCCATCATGCAGGGTACCGGTGGTCCGATGCTGAGCGACAACCCTACTGCCAACAAGAACCTCATTACCGCAGGTACTCCCAAAGGCCTGATCTATGAAACTCCGGTTGCAACTGTAACAGGTTACGAAGGAAATGCCGACTATTCTCCTTTATCAATGTCATACCAGGTATGGCGACTGAAACAAGGCCAGGAAGGCAACCAGACCCTTTGGACTTCGATCTGGACCGGCAGCGTCAATAACACTGTTGACAATGGCTGGCCTACACTGCCAAACGGACCGTATCTCTGGGCTGTTAAAGCGATCTATACCCCTCCGGGACAGCGTCCTTCCGCACCAACGTTCTCGAACGTGATCGGCAAAGGCTGGACTGCCAACGTAAACGTGTGTGTGTCACTTACCTGTGCCGCCAATCCGAAAGCCGGAACCGTTGTTAAACTGATCAACAGCGATTATCCCGATACAAACTATACCAAAACCAGCGATACATCAGGTTGCGTTCATTTCACCAATGTATGGAAAGGCAATTACACATTGACAGTAATCCGTTTCACATACCCGGTTTATACGCAGAATGTTGTCATCCTTGGCGATGCTTCCTACAACGTCATGTTGCTCCAGAATGCTACCGCTCCTACCAACCTGGCTGTGAACGATCAGAGTCTGCACGCCACCTGGAGTCCCCCGAGGGCCATGGTTTACCAGCTCAACGATGATTTTTCATCGGGCAGCCTGGCAACCAACCAATGGGTTGTGACCGGCGGAACCAACTGGCAGATGTCGACAACCGTCGGAAATCCTGCTCCTTCAGCCTTCTTTAACTGGACACCTACACAATCCAACTACGACCAGTATCTTACCAGTAAATCACTTGCAGGTCTTCATGCCCCGCAGATGAAACTCAAATATGACATCTTTTTGGATAACTATGGTACAACCAATCTGAATACGATGGCTGTTGAGCTCTGGAACGGAACAACCTGGACCGTACTGAAAACCTACGACAATTCAAGTGGTGTGAACATTCCCTGGACTTCTGAAGTATTGGACATCACTTCACAGACCCACAACCCTGCTTTCAAGGTTCGTTTCCATGCAGCCGGTGTAAGTTCAGTAGATATCGACGGATGGTATGTTGACAATGTACAGGTTGTAAGTACCGACGGATCAACCGGTCCGAACCCATGCGTTATCGGGTACAACTTCTACCTGAACAACGTACTGAGCGCCTTCACCCCCGATACGACCTACAACATTCCGCCGAACCAGGTGGTTTATGGCCAGACTTATCAGGCCTGTGTTAAAGCCGTTTACGGAAGTGGTTACAGCCCCCAGATCTGCGTTACTTTTACTGCGCATTTCCTTTACCCAGCACGTGATCTCACTGCAACCGGTATTGAATGCAACGCTTACCTGACCTGGAAGAAACCGGTTACCATGGGCGATTCACCACACGTTCCTGCTTTCGACGGAGCCATCACGCACTCTCAGTCTTTCTCAGGTCGTGCTCCCAAGAGTACAGCGGTTAATGCATCACAAACCGATCAACCCCTCGGATCGAACGCATTTGGAATAAACATGTCAACTTATTCAACCATCAACTTTGATGTAAATAATGTTGGCGGTGCAACAACAATTGCCGCTCTTCCGAATACAACTGATTTCTGGCATGATATGGAAATGCCTGCCAATCAAACTGTTTTTGCATATGCCATCAGGGACGGAAGCGATCACCTTTATAAAGTGGTGAGAGCAACCGGAGCCTTTACGGATCTCGGCAGCATGGGCAATGGTACCACCGATCAAATGCTTGACCTCGCTATCGACGGCAGCAATGGTGATATCTATGGCGTTTCATCCGCTTCGCTCACAACAGATAAACTCTGGAAAATCAATCCGACTGTACCAAGTGCCACTTTGGTTGGACCTACTGTTAACTCAGCTGGTATGATCAGTATGGCCGGTGATAAACTTGGCAACCTCTGGGGCTATGACCTTGTAAACGACAGGTTCTACTCTATCAATAAAACCACAGGTCTTGCCACGATCGTCGGACCTCTTGGATTTGATGCCAATTACGGACAGTGCATGTTCTTCGACGAAACCACCAATGCCGTTACAATGGCTGCCTATAACAATACTGCCGGTGCAGGACAGATCAGGGTGGTCGACGTTACCACGGGTGCTTCCACCTTGTTAAGTTCGACAGCCAACCAGATTGGCGGCGCTACTCTTCCTGTTACTTCAGCAGGTGGCGGCGGTGCAACCCCCGATGGCCTCGTTGGCTACAACATCTATCGTGACGGAGTTTTCATTCACAGGAACCCACACCAGGATTCAATCACTTACTACGACTATAACCGCGATCCGGGAACTTACAAATATGATGTGAAGGCAAGGTATGACCTTACCACCTATGGATTCCCGGGACAGTTTGGTGAATCACTTACCAACACCGCCGGTGAAAAGACCGTTACACTGAACTGCGGTACTCCGCTGCCATTCTTTGAGCCATGGACACCCGGAACATTTACGTTCCAGAACTGGGCGCCAACCGGACATTGGACGATGAATACCGGTATCGGTAATTCAGCCCCGTGCGCCGACTTTACATGGCAGCCTGCCATCGCCAACTACTCACAGGCGCTGACCAGCGAAGTGATCGACGCATCTCCCTGGACCTGCGCTTCCATCTGGCTGGATTTCGACCTGAAACTGATCGACCATAACAACACTGGGAAAGAAAAGCTGACCATCGATCTGTATTACAACAATGCATGGCACCAGAAACTTGAAGTGACCAACAATGGTTCGACAAACTGGGTACCGAAGCATATTGACATCAGCACTGTGAAGGGTAAATCTTTCAGGATGCGTTTTGTTGCCAACGGTGTTAATTCGGCCGATATTCTCCACTGGTATGTTGACAACATTCATGCCTATGGTGTTTGCAAAGCTCCTTCAGCACTCCATGGCGTTCAGTCGCATTTCACAACTACCCTTACCTGGACTGCCCCGAATTGCGGTGGAAGCACTGGTACGATCATGAACTTTGTGTTCGATGATGGTACGGCCGAATCAGGTGTTACCGACAATGGCGAAGTTGCATGGCTGGGTACTGAATTCCCGATCTCAAATGCTTACGACGGTGTTTTGAAGCAATTCAAAATGTACTGGATGGCAAATGCAACCGGTGCTCCTTTCACCATGACCGTTGACGTTTACAGTGCCGCACATGTCCTTCTTGGATCAAGTGCCGGCTTCCAGATGCCAAGCGATGACTGGGTAACTGTAACTGCTCCCGATATTCCTTTCAGTGGCCCGTTCTTTGCCATGGTAAAATGGAATAACAATCCTACCGTAACCAATTACTTCGGTTTTGACAATAACGGACCCAATTCTGCATTGAATCTTGGTTGGTTCAGGGATGCAACGGGCGCATGGGCAAAAATCAACACCCTGCTTCCCACCATCGGATCAGGTTGCTTCATTATTCAGGCTCAGGCCCTCGTTGGCGCTGATAAGAAAGAAGTGACCCTTGTTCCTGGTGCAACATCGAACCCCGGTGCAGCTGTTTTACCTAATCACCTGGTGAATACAACCCGCAACGTTGATACGCATTACTATGGTGTAATGGGTATTGAAACGGATGCAGCTGACAGCAGCGCATTGACCGGATACAATGTTTACCGTACCGCATCAACAGGTATTGCTCCTTACACCGTGCTGAATGCCAGCCCTGTAACAGCTGCTACCTATGTTGATACCTATCCTTCGACACTCGTCAGCGGAACCTTCAAGTACTATGTTACTTCAGTGTACAAGAACTCCGCGACAAACACAACCTTATGCGAATCGTCATCTGATACCATCACCATTACTTTCCCGGCTGTAGGGATGAATGAACTGACCAGTGGCCAGATCATGGTTTATCCTAACCCGGCTACCGAAGTTGTGAATATCAGGAGCGATTTCACCATTACCGGTGTAGATGTGATGAACTTTGTTGGTCAAACGGTTTATACCATCGGCAATGCTGATGCAAAAACCGCGCAGCTCAACGTTACATCATTCAAGGCCGGCGTATACTTCGTGAAGGTTTCGACCTCCGCAGGCATCCGCACCGTGAAAATCACTGTGACCCACTAATCCTTCACCGGATATTCTTCAAAAGGGCTGGCCTCCGGGTCAGCCCTTTTTTTGTGGAATATCGAATGATGAACAAACGAATATCGAATGATGATCGAACGAACATCGAATGACGATCGAATGACGATCGAAGGTAACTTAGAGAAGACTTAGGGAAGACTTAGGGAAGACTTAGAGGAGTCTCAGAGAACAGGCGCCGGGAAAGGGGAAACAGGATGGAACTGTATGTTCCCGACATGACGTTATTGTTGCCTCGGGCAATAAGTTTATACTGCTTAATCGGAATTTTTTAAAAAGGTGAAACGGAATGTTGATAAATTTTTCAAATCGGGGGGTAAGTCCACTCCGAAAACATATATTTTTTTACAAAAATTAAAATTTGTGTTTATCTTTGCAAGGAGATAAAAGAGAATAAAATTATTTTAGGCACTGATATTCAGCAGGGTATGAACCTTGTCTGTATTCGGCTTGTAAATGAACGGGATAATTATGTTGCATGCTTTTCCCTATATATATCAATAAGTTTATTGATACCCTTATATTTATAATTCAATTATTATTAACCTAAATTCATCGCTATGAAAAATGTTACAAAAATGGTCATGATGCTGTTGGTTTTTGCAATGGCTTTTATGATTGCGCCTCAGGCAAGGTCACAGACCGTTCTGCTGACCGAAAGCTTTGAGAATGGCGGGGCCATCCCCGCTGGCTGGGCTACCGCACAGGTAACCGGGACTACCCTTGGAATTTCCTATATCATGGGCGGTACTGTTGGTTATCCTATTGTTGCTGCTGCCTATAATGGTTCATACTATGTCAGGTACAATTCGTGGTCGATCAGTGGCTCAGGCACCTCTTCAACACGTCTGTTCCGGAACGTCGGTACATCTACCGCAGGTTATGCCGGATCGTCTGTTGATTTCGCTTTTTACCACGACCTTGGCTACACTGGAAATCCTGACAACGTTGCCGTACAATTTTCAACCGACGGTGGGGTTACATGGACAACGGCCGGAACCGCAATTAACCGCTATGACGGTTCAACAGGCTGGAAAATCCATACTGTTACACTTCCACCGGCTGCCGGAAACCAGGCTAACCTGCGAATCGGGTTCCTGTTTACCTCTTTTTACGGAAACGACTGCTATCTTGACTTTGCCCATCTGAATGGGATTGCTTTGGGTACATTGGCCGGAACAGTTACCGCAACCGGTGGCGCTCCCATTGCCAACGCATCTGTTGTTGTGAATGCCCTTCCCGCTGTGCTTACCAATACAAGCGGAGCCTATTCTATTCCGAATCTCAACGCCGGTACCGTAAATGTTACCGTTACTGCAACAGGTTACGTTCCTTACAATGGAACAGCTGTGATCACCGGTGGCGTGACTACGACGCTGAATATCACGATGCTCCTGCCTCCCAAAGCGGGTGGTACTGTAACCGATGCCTCTACTGGTGCACCGATCGTCGGCGCAACGGTTACCATTGGAAGTGTTCCAAATCAAACGGTCTGGCTTACCACCGCGGGCGGTGTCTATCTCACCGGGCTGCTTCCCGTTGTTGGCCCGAATATTCCTATTGTAATCGGTAAAACCGGGTATGATAATTTTACAGGAACAATCACCCTGGCTGCCGGTGCTACTGCTACGCAGGATGCTGCCTTACTGCCAACGGCTGTTCAGCCCGGGCCTTTTACGGCTGTTTTGAACAATCCTACAACGCCTACTGCTGTGAACCTCAACTGGGGAATTCCGCAGGGAATGTACCAGATGATCTATGACGACGGCATTCAGGATAATTTCGCAATATGGGCAACTGCCAACAACCTCAATGCTTTAAAGTTCACCCCGCTGGGATTCCCGGTAAAACTGATTGGTGGCAAAGTTAACCTTGGCATTGCTTCGAATTATCCTACTGGCGCACTTCCCCTTGCCGCTTTCAAAATGATGGCTTATAAAGCCAACGGCACAGGCGGTGTTCCGGGAACCCCGATTGACAGTGTTGTTGTGACCCCGACCGGTTTTGGCTGGGCCGACTTCTCATTTGCAGCTCCCATTACCATCACTTCAGGCGACTTCTACCTGGTGATGAAACAGGGAGGCATTCCACCTCATGCAGCTGGTTTAGGTGTTGATTTAACCAATACCCAGCTCCGCAGTTACTCGAAATTTGTTACCGGTGGCGCCCCCTGGGTTCCTGCCGCAGGGAATTTCATGATGCGTGCCATCCTGCAGGGTGTTGGGGGTCCGGTGTTGAGCGACAATCCAGCCAGCAAGGAACTTATCACTGCCAGTGCAGTAAACGGACTCATCTATGAATCACCGGTTGCCACAGTTACCGGTTACGAAGGTGTTGCCCGTACCGAGCCTTTCGATTGGTCAACCATGCAGAATACAAATTCTGCTCCCCAGGTTGTTCTGCCAACAGCTGCCATGCAGCCTGCAACAGAAGAGGGCGTTGGTTCCGATGTTATTGGTACTACGGTTGTCCCGACGGATGCACCTGCTTCCGTTCTGTATGACAATGGCTCAATGATCACGGGCACAGGTACCGGTTTTGGTGGTGCTGATGAGAGCATGCTCCAGACCCCGCTGAATGGTTACGGAAGTAACATCAACCATGCGATCTATTATCGCGTTGCCGATGATTTTACTGTAACCGGGAATCCATGGGCTGTATCCTCCATTGAATTCTATTCCTATCAGACCCAGCCTACGGCTCCTTTCAACACCACTTCGACGATCACTGCCGGATATATCCGGATTTTGAGTGGTGTTCCCGGCGCACCCGGTACCACGGTTGTATGGGGTGATACAACGACCAACAGACTGACCAGCACTTCATTTACAAATATCTATCGTGTAAGCGTAACGTTGAACCAACAGCGTCCGATCATGAAGGTTGTTTGCAATACCACTGGCCTCAGTCTGCCTGCAGGCACCTACTGGATTGAATTTACGGCTGCCGGTTCTCTTGCTTCAGGCCCATGGACACCTTATGTTGTCATCAACAATACGCCGACAACGGGTAATGCTGTAATTTATACCGGAACAGCTGGCGGCTATACTCCTGTATGGGGCAATGGTACAACCAGCCAATATCAGCAGGGCATTCCTTTCAAAATCAACGGAACCCAGACTACCTCAAGCTCCATGAGCTACCAGGTGTGGAGGCTGAAACAAGGCCAGGAAGGCAACCAAGCCCTCTGGACTTCGATCTGGACCGGGAACACCAACACAACTGTTGACAATGGCTGGCCCACACTGCCAAACGGACCTTACCGCTGGGCTGTTAAAGCGATCTATTCTCCTCCGGGACAGCGTCCTTCAGCTCCAACGTTCTCGAACGTGATCGGAAAAGGATGGCTTGCCAATGTAAATGTTTGCATCAGCCTTACCTGTGCCGCCAATCCTAAGGCCGGAACAGTGGTTAAACTGACCAACACCGATTATCCTGATACCAACTATACCAAAACCAGCGATACATCAGGTTGCGTTCACTTCACCAATATCTGGAAAGGAAATTATACATTAACAGTAATCCGTTTCACATACCCTGTTTATACCCAAACAGTATCTATCCTGGGCGATGCTTCCTACAACGTTATGTTGCTGCAGGATGCCGCTCCGGCTACCAACCTGGTTGTGAATGACCAGAGTCTGAAAGCTACCTGGAGTCCACCGAGGGCAATGGTTTACCAGTTATCCGATGATTTTTCGTCGGGTAGTTTTGCAACCAACCAATGGGTTGTAACAGGCGGAACCAACTGGCAGATTTCGACAACTGTCGGTCAGCCTGCTCCTTCGGCCTTCTTCAACTGGACCCCGACTCAAACAAACTACGATGCATACCTGACCAGTAAGTCTCTGGCAGGCGTTCATGCACCGCAGATGAAACTCAAATATGACATCTTTTTGGATAACTATGGTACAACCAATCTGAATACGATGGCTGTTGAGCTCTGGAACGGAACAACCTGGACCGTGCTGAAAACCTACGACAATTCAAGTGGTGTGAACATTCCATGGACCTCTGAAACACTGGATATCACTTCACAAACCCACAACCCGGCCTTTAAGGTTCGTTTCCATACAGCCGGTGTTAGTTCAATTGATATCGACGGATGGTATGTTGACAATGTAAAAGTTGTAAGTACCGACGGAACAACCGGTCCGAACCCATGCGTTATCGGGTACAACTTCTACCTGAACAACGTACTGAGCGCCTTCACCCCCGATACGACCTACAACATTCCGCCTAACCAGGTGGTTTATGGCCAGACTTATCAGGCCTGTGTTAAAGCCGTTTACGGAAGTGGTTACAGCCCACAGATCTGCGTTAGTTTTACCGCTCACTTCCTCTATCCTGCACGTGATCTCACTGCAACCGGTATTGAATGCAACGCTTACTTAACCTGGAAGAAACCGGTTACCATGGGCGATGCCCCTGAAATCATCGGCATGACCCCGCGTACCGATTTCCCGAATAAAACTGCAGAATTCTCCCCGTTTGTCTATACGATGAAGGGCGGCCAGCCAAATAGCGATAACAGCAATGCCCTTTGGGACATACTCTATGGTTGGGCAGGTTCAGGAGCAGGACAGGCAGGTTGTGAAATGGTTGGCGACTTTATCTATACCACTTCATGGAGTGCCGGGCCACCCTGGTTCTTCAAATACCAGTCGACAACCGGTGCGCTGATCGAATCTTTCAGCATTCCCGGTGTAACAGCAGTCCGTGACCTTGCATACGACGGAACACAATTTATGTATGGTGGTTCAAACGCGAGTGCTATCTATAAAATGGATTTCACCAGCAAGACATTGGTGGCAACCATCAATACTTCTGTTCCTGCAGTTCGCCACATTGCCTACGATGCCGTTAACAATGGTCTCTGGTGCGGCGGATGGACGGATCTCTATCTTGTCAACATCACAACCGGCGCTACCATCGCTACCGGTCCTGCCGTTGTCAGCATCTATGGTTCAGCCTGGGAAAACCAGACTACCGGTGGTCCTTTCCTCTGGTTACATGGACAAGGTGCAGCTGGTACAGGTGATGAATACCAGAAATGGAAAATCACCGGAACTACGGTTACCAATACCGGTATTGTTCATAACAACGCTTCTACAAATGTCAATGGTCCTGCCGGCGGTTTAGGTGTTGGACAGGTTGGAACCAAACTGGCTTTGGTTGGTTTGAACCAGGGAACCTCTGTGGTTTGGGTTTGGGCAACTGAAATCGGTGACTGGTCAGGCGGCGGCGGTTCAGGTACGACACCTGCCGGCCTCGTTGGCTACAACATCTACCGTGACGGTACCTTCATTCACAGGAACCCGCATCAGGATTCCATTACCTACTATGATTACAGCCTCAACCCGGGAACCTACAAATATGATGTCAAGGCCAGGTATGACCTTACCTCCTATGGATTCCCAGGTCAGTTTGGTGAATCACTCACCAACACTGCCGGAGAAAAGAGCGTAACCCTTAACTGCGGTACTCCTCTGCCATTCTTTGAGCCATGGACACCCGGAACATTTACTTTCCAGAACTGGGCACCAACCGGACACTGGATGATGAATACCGGTATCGGCAATTCAGCCCCGTGCGCCGACTTTACATGGCAGCCTGCCATCGCCAACTACTCACAGGCACTGACGAGCGAAGTGATTGATGCTTCCCCATGGACCTGTGCGAAAATCTGGCTGGATTTCGACCTCAAGCTGATCGACCACAACAATACCGGTAAGGAAAAGCTGACCATCGACATCTTCTACGGAGGTTTGTGGCACCAGAAACTGGAAGTTACCAACAATGGTTCGACAAACTGGGTACCGAAACACATCGATATCAGCGCTGTGAAGGGTAAATCTTTCCGGATCCGTTTTGTAGCCAATGGCGTTAACTCGGCAGATATCCTGCACTGGTATGTTGACAATATCCATGCTTATGGAATTTGTACTCCTGCCACCGCACTTGCTGCTACCCAGTCGCACTTTGTAACAACCCTTACCTGGACTGCCCCGAACTGTGTCGCTACTGTTCCGACCGTTCTGAAAAAGTTGTTCCAGTGGTCAGGCACACCTGATAACGGATACTTCCAGGCTTATAACAACGCTTACGGTGTTGTTTATGATCTCGCAACCTATCCTGATGCTTCCCTCAACAAGATCGATTTTCAGCATGCTTCCTGGGGAACAACCGGTATCTGGCAATACAAAATCCACGTAGTGGATTGGACAACATTTGCAGAACTGGCTACCCTCGGACCATTATCGACAACCGGTGATGACAAATGGGAAAATAACGTCATGCTTGGAAGCATTCCGGGTGTTGGTGGAAAACTGATCGGTATCATGCTTGAGCCGCTGAGCAATTCACCTACGGATGCCTATCCTTGCTTCTCAGCCGATAATGTTGGCCCCGATGGAGTATCTGTGCATGGTGCCCTGCCTACTTATTCTGCTTTTGTTGCTTCAACAATCGGCGACTTCCTGCAGAATCTGTATATCGAAATCCCCGCCGGGGATAAAATGGAAGTTGTACAGCCACGCAAGGTTAACGTAAATGAACTTCAGACGTTGGCCAAAACAAAAGCTGCTCCCGGTGTTCTGAATACTTCAGGCTACCTTACAACTAACCAGATCAACAATACGGACAACAGCACCGTAGCCGACAGCAGTGTTCTCGTTGGTTACAATATCTACCGTACCGCCGCTTCCGGAGTTGCTCCTTACACGCAGCTGGGTACCACACAAACAACCACAACCTACGTTGATACCTATCCTTCAACGCTTGTGAGTGGCACATTCAAATACTTTGTGACGGTACTTTACAAGAACTCCGCAACCAGCGACATCCTTTGCACACCTTCAACCGATACGATCACGGTAGCTTTCCCGGCCGTTGGTATGAATGAACTGACCGGTGGCCAGATCATGATCTACCCGAACCCGGCGAATGAAATCGTGAACATTAAGAGCGATTTCACCATCACCGCTGTTGATGTCATGAACTTTGTCGGTCAAACGGTATACACCAGCAGCAAGGTTGATGCAAAAACTTCGAAACTCAATGTTGCTGAATTTAAACCAGGCGTTTACTTCGTAAAGGTTTCGACCACCGAAGGTATCCGTACGGTTAAAATCACGGTGACCCACTAATCCTTAACAGGATATCCACGAAAAGGGCTGGCCATTGGTCAGCCCTTTTCGTTTACCCATATCCCGTGTCACCTGTCCCGTGTCACCTGTCCCGTGTCACCTGTCCCGTGTCACCTGTCCCGTGTCACCTGTCCCGTTTCTATTCTTATCTTTGCATCCATGATCTCAATTAACAATTTATCCATCCAGTTTGGCGGCGAATCATTGTTCGACCATGTTTCTTTCATCATCAATGATAAAGACCGGATCGGGCTGGTCGGGAAAAATGGCGCGGGAAAATCCACCCTGCTGAAAATTATCAAGGGACTTCAAAAAGCGGATGAAGGGGATGTGATCCTTCCCGATGGTTACTCCGTTGGATATTTACCCCAGGAGATGGAGTCGCTGAGCGAACGTACGGTGATGGAGGAGACCATGAATGCGTTCGAGGAGGTGGTTCAGCTGGAACGGATGATCACGGGATTTGAAAAGATGATCGGCGAACGCGAAGATTATGAGTCGGAAAGCTATCACAAACTCATCAGGAAACACTCCGATGCGCTTGACCGGTATCATTTGATCGGCGGCCAGGGGATTCATGTAAACATCGAAAAGGTTTTGCTGGGTCTTGGATTTGAGCGGGAGGAATTTGGCAGGAAAATGTCTACTTTCAGCAGCGGCTGGCAGATGAGGGTTGAGATTGCAAAGATCCTGCTGCAGCAGCATGATGTGATTTTGCTGGATGAACCTACCAACCACCTGGATATCGATTCCATCCAGTGGCTGGAAGAATTTCTTGAAAATTACAAAGGTGCCGTCGTCCTCGTTTCACACGACCGGGCTTTCCTGGATAATGTTACCAGGCGGTCGATAGAGATCTCCCTGGGTAAAATTTATGATTATAAGGCAAACTATTCCGAATATGTCCTGATGCGTGAAGAGCGCATGGAAAGCCAGCTTGCAACGCATAACAACCAGCAGAGGCAGATCAGGCAGATAGAAAGGTTCGTGGAGCGCTTCCGGTCCAAATCCACCAAGGCGAAACAGGTGCAGTCGCGCATCAAGCTGCTCGAAAAGATCGACCTGGTGGAGGTGGATATGGTGGATGAATCGGGCATCCGTTTCCGGTTTCCACCGGCGCCGCATTCGGGTAAGATCATCCTGGAGGGAGTCGGACTTTGCAAGGATTATCCCCAAAAAAGGGTTTTGAATGATCTCAATTTTTCAGTTATAAAAAACGACAGGATCGCTTTTGTAGGCAAAAACGGGGAGGGGAAGACGACCCTTTCGAAAGTTATTACCGGGTTGGTTGATTTCAGCGGAGAACTTAAATTCGGACACAATGTGGTGATAGGGTATTATGCCCAGAATCAAAGCGACTATCTTGATCCTGAAAAAACTGTTTTTAAAACCATTGATGACATTGCAGTCGGCGATATCCGTACACGGATCAAGGGTATTCTCGGCGGATTTTTATTCAGCGGCGATGATATTGAAAAGAAAGTAAAGGTACTGTCGGGAGGGGAGAAATCCCGGCTCTCGCTGGCAAAATTGCTCCTTACGCCGGCCAATCTTCTTATCCTGGATGAACCGACCAACCACCTCGACATGCGTTCAAAGGATGTGTTGAAAAGCGCCCTGCTTCAATATAACGGAACCTTGCTGATTGTGTCGCATGACCGTGATTTTTTGCAGGGACTGACCAACCGGGTTTTTGAGTTCAGGCATGGTGTAATGAAAGAATACATCGGCGATATCTACGACTTTCTGGAACAGCGACGCATGCAATCCCTGAAGGAGTTGGAATCGGCACAAAGAAAGGCCGGTCTCCCTTCCGATGGCGAGCCTGTTTCGCTCAATAAAGCCAACTGGGAAAAGCGGAAGGAGAACGAAAAGGAGATCAGGAAGGTAAAATCACAGATTGCAAGGAGTGAGTCGGAAATTGAACGGCTGGAGGCCGATATGAAGCTCAAGGAAGGAATGCTGGCTTCCCCTGAAAAATACCAGAAACAGATCCAGGATGGCAGTCTCTACATGGAATACGAGGATCTCAAACGTGCACTGGAACGGGAAATGAAGCGATGGGAAGAATTGAACTATGAGCTGGAGATAGTGGAGGGGTGGGGCAATTGACGATTTACGATTTACGATTTACGATTTACGATTTACGATTTACGATTGACCTGCGTTTAGCGTTCACGGCCCAGCATTTCCTGCATCAGGCCGACCATTTCCCTGGTTTTAGCAGGTTCAAAGTGAAATGTTTTAAGGATCTCCATTGCTTTCCCGTGGTGGCGCTCAATCTCAAGACGGGTGATTTTATCGATGTTTAATTTCCTGTATATTTTTATAATCCCTGCGATTTTTTCGGTCAATGTAATTTCCTTGTCGGAATAAAAGTCAGTCAGTTTAACCAGGGTATTGTCTTTTGCCAGTTCAAAGGCTTTGATGAAAAGAAAAGTTTTTTTGTTTGTTGCAATGTCTCCACCGATTGCTTTCCCAAACTTGCTTGTTTCGCCAAATGCATCGAGGTAGTCATCCTGGAGCTGAAAAGCGAGTCCAAGTTCGATGCCGAGATCATAAATTTTTTCAGCATCAGCCTCACCGGCATGGGCAAGAACAGCCCCGAGTTTGAGGCTGCAGGCAATCAGCACTGCAGTTTTCAGCCTGATCATCGTCATGTAATCGGGAATGGTGACATTCGGCTGAGTTTCAAAATTCATGTCAAATTGTTGTCCTTCACAAACTTTACGGGCCGTATCGTTGAACAGGTTGAGTACCTGGGGCAAAAGCAGGGGGTCGGTTTTTGCAACATGTTCATAGGCAATTACGAACATGGTGTCGCCGGAAAGAATGGCCGTGTTGGTGTCCCACTTTTGATGAACTGTGGCATTTCCACGTCGCAAAGGGGCGTTGTCCATGATGTCGTCGTGAAGCAGTGTGAAATTATGAAAAATTTCAACCCCCATGGCAGGGTAAACGGCCGTCTCGATTTCCCCGCCGAAAATATCGCACGACATCAGCACCAGCACCGGTCTTAGCCGTTTGCCGCCGAGATCGAGCGTGTAAACGATGGGCTGATACAGTTGAAACGGCTCCTGATCGAACATTGTACTGGAAAAAGCTTCACCGATCCGGTTATGTAGTGATTCTAGGGAATGCATATAAAAAGCTAAACAAGAAACCAAATGAACTCAAAATCAAGCCCACTTAAAACTTAATACTTCTAATCCGTAAGATTAACCAGGTACTGTCCATAACCACTTTTAAGGAGCGGTTGTGCGATCTGGTTCAGCTGTTCGCGGCTGATGAATTTCATCCGGTAGGCAATCTCTTCAATGCACCCGATTTTGAGCCCCTGGCGGTTCTGAACAACCTCGACAAACTGGGAGGCCTGCAGCAGCGATTCGAAGGTGCCTGTATCGAGCCATGCAATGCCCCGGCTCAACACTCCAACCTTCAGTTTTCCCTGCTCGAGGTACCACCGGTTCACATCGGTGATTTCGTATTCCCCGCGGGCGCTGGGTTTCATGTTTTTAGCGACCTCGATCACTGAATTGTCATAAAAGTATAATCCCGGCACAGCAAAATTTGATTTTGGATGTGGCGGTTTTTCCTCGATGGAGAGGGCTTTGAAATTTTCATCAAATTCCACAACACCATAGCGTTCAGGGTCATGAACATGATAGGCAAACACGACACCTCCTGCCGGATCATTGTTTTCGTGCACAATTTGCGACAGGCCAT
>CAIKNA010000115.1 GCA_903828645.1 uncultured Bacteroidales bacterium | reverse complement strand
GACAACCGGCGTACTGCAGGCCATGGCTTCTGTGGCTACCTGGCCGAACACCTCCTGCAGGGAAGGAACCGCAACCACATCCGAAGCCGTGTTGAGGTCGATCAGCATCTCCTGGCTGGTTACCTGGCCGACAAACCTGACATCCAGCCCTGAAATATCGGTCTTTCCTGCCGAAGAGGAGCCGAACACGACCAGTTGCAGGTCGGTCCGGTTCAATATTTTCAGGGCCGCCACCAAATAGGAGAATCCTTTCAGCGGGGTCTCCGTGGCCCTGATGGCTCCAAACAAAACGATCCTTTTCCCGGTTGGATAATTTAACCGTTTTCTTGCCTCACTCCTGTCTGATGCGTGAAAGTCAGTCGTGTTCAAACCGTTCGGCACCACAACCACCCGGCGGTCACCCATGAGGCTGCTCTCCGAGACCATCTGCGCCAGCCACTTGCTGGGCGCGGTAATGGTCAGGTTTTTTATCGCCCGGTAACTCTGTTGTTTCCTCAGAAAAACCTTGCGGCTCAGGTCATTTTCACCCGAAGAGTGGAGCACCGGGCAGCGCCCGCATTGCTGGAGAAACCCGGCGCAATCATTCGTATAATGGCATCCACCTGTGAAAGCCCACATGTCCTGGAGGGTCCAGATCAAAGGCTTGCTGATCTTAGCCAGTGATTCGATCCGGATAAATCCCCCCGTGATCCAGTTCAAATGAACCACATCGGGGTTCAGCCTGTCGATCTCCCTGAGCAAATGGTCGGGGATCATAGCGGTGGAAAACAGCACCCGCCGGCGCGTCCTTATCAACGGGATCGCAAAATCAAGATAGGGCCTGAACCGGTTTAAAAACATTGAGCCGGGCGAAGCTGCAAGAACCACATCCGGGTCGTCCGATCGCTTTTCCTGGACCAGCAGGGTTGTACGATTTCCGGTTCCCTTCAATCCTTCAAAAAGCCGCCAGGTCGCCCTGGCTGCGCCTCCACGGAGATCATAGGTGTTGATGAGCAATATTTTCATTATTTCTGTTGGAATTTGTGCACAAAATTACTGATCCTGTGCATCACTTTCACCGGGAAAATCCGGTAACCAAAGGAGACCAATTTAACCCGGGAAATGAAGCCATGATGATGCATTCTTTCGGCAAAATTCAGTTTCCGGTATTTTCGGGCGATTACAAAATGTTCCCTTGCCGACTGCACCATCTTCCTGTTTGACAACCCGGAAACATCAATGACCGCAACAGGGAAATTAACCTGTTTGAACCTGCACCCGGCTGAAAACAAGCCGAACATCATGTTGAAGTCGGCTCCCAGCGGGTATTGCAGGTCAAAACCCTGCTCCCTGGCCAGGCTGGTTCTTACGAAGGCGGCCTGGTGGCAAAAAATCATCCCTTTCACCAGTTCTTCCGGCTTCCCGGCTTTTTTCAATACCTGTGCCGTTGAATAACCGGCAACCACATCGCCATAAACGACCCCATAACCGGTCAAATCATTTGCAAAGACCCTTGAAACCGCATCAGCTCCGGCAAAAGTATCGCCCGCATTCATAAAGATCACCCAGTCGCCGGTAGCCATATGCAGGCCCTTGTTCATGGCATCGTACAGCCCACGGTCGGGCTCGCTTACCCAAAGTGAAATCCGGTTTTTATAATTCGCTATTTCCGCTGATATTCCATCGGTCGAGCCCCCGTCGATCACGATCCATTGCAGCCGTGAATAGTCCTGCTCCACAACGCTTTGGGCTGTTTTTACAAAGCCGGCCCGGTCGTTCAGCACAACGGTAATGATGGATACGGTCATAATAACGACAATATTAATACTTTTCCGATGGCTGGAAAAGGAAAAAGAGGTTCCTGCCCGGATAACAGTTTCTGCTCATAAGGATTGGTAGATTGAGGAGGACAACAGGCTTTGCCTGAAATAATCACCGGTAAGCCGTGATTTGACAGGAAGGTTCACCAGGTAGTGATGTGCCCGGATGACCAGGGCGGTATCTGCTGCTTTTCCGGCGGCTTCCTCCAGCGATCCAAAATAAAGCGGGTAGTCCGCACCAAGGTACTCAACAACCGGGGCAATCGGATTTACCAGGATCGGCGTGTTTCGCGCGATGCATTCCACAACGGCATTGTTGGCACTTGCGTCGTACAGGTCGAGGAAGACGATATTTTCCGACAAAAGCTGGTCATATTTCGTGTTGGAGAGGAACTTCATGGTTTTTGTCTGCGCCATGCATTCGGGAGTCAGGAATTCCTTCCCCGGAGTGTGGTCAAATTCCATTTTCATGATCTCCTCCATGTTATCTTCATTCTTGCGCAGGAATACTTTCTGATAGCCGTTGACATTTAGGCGGTATATTGAATAAATTTTCCGCAACCACCATCCAATCTGGACAATTTTTTTCTCCCTGTTCCCAAGGAACAGCTCAGGCGACCAGGTCAGTTCCGGAAATTCGGTAGGATGCAATAAATTATTGACAGGAACCCCGGGAAATGGTTCAAGGTTCATCTTGTGGTATTCGGAGAGGGTAAAGAGTCCTTTGCAAAACGGCAGGCTTTTCTTCCAGGCCTCCGTGTTGAAAATTTCCCTGTTCGACTGGTTCCGTGAAAGATATGGCGGGATGCATGGAGGAACATGGATAAAGCCGATCCAGGGTTCCAGGTGTGGTTTGATTCCCTTGGGATTCCAGGCAAAGGTGCGCTCAATGAAAGGATCGAGAAGGATTCCCACCGGGTTGTGAAGACTGGCGACAGACCTCACAGCATAGTTCCATCCGCTGCGGTGATCGCCGTAAGAGGTTCCCGGTAACCCGGCGATTTTTATTTTGCCTGCGGTTTCCGGATCCCGGTTCCGAAAAGAAAATCTGTCGTTAAACAGGAGGGCCTGCAAATCAGATTGTATTTCATGCCTGAAGGCACGGAACAGGATCCTCTTGTTACCAGATGAAAGAAACGACCGCAAACGCTTGAACATGAATGATATAATTATTACTTCTCCTTGTATTCCGATAACACCTCCCTGATCGCCTCTAAAAACCCCATGCCCCAGCGACGATCCGGTTCCAGGTAATTTCCTTCGGCCCATTCATTCCACGACTTCACGAACACAACCTGTTTGTCAGGCGGCTTATTTTTCACGCTCTCTATGGCCGAGCGGAGATGATTTTTAAAAACTCCCGGTGTGGTATTTTCGAAAACCCACCCCCTCCTGCTGCTCCGCGGTGTATTGTCCCAATTGGGGATGATGGCGGGCATTACATCCGTTTCGAGGAACCGGTCGAACTGATAGGTGTTTGCCAGTTTTTCAAAATCAAACCGCTTCGGCGCATGGTTAAAGATGATATCTGTCAACGCGTTCAGCCTCGATTTCCACGGGTGCGCCCTCCTGTAGTCTGCAAGATAATGCGAAGGCTGGTGAAAGGTTGTCCCGTTAAAACCATCCCCCCTGAAATTCCAGGGTTCAAAATGGATTCCGATAAAATAGATTCCTTCAAAACCATGCTCAACTGCCAGTTCATTCCAAAGGGTGGTAAAAAATCCGGCATCGGGCAGCAATTGCGGAGAGAACACGATAAAGACCGGTTTATTCTCTATTCTCAGGTATCTCTGATCGTGGAAAGCCTTCAGAAGATGCTCAAAATGGGCGATGTAGTCATCCTTCCCGGGATAGGTTTGTTCAATCAGGACCTTGTCGCCCAACCCGTGCCACACACCGGTCCACGATTGATTGGCCCAAGCCAGGCAAAAGGGAAAATCGGGTTTCCCGCTCTCCAGGACCTCCGCGAACGGGCGTTCAAGCAGCTGTTTTCCATTGCCGAACCAATAGTGCCAGTAAACAAAACCACCCAGGCCATACTCTTTTGCAAGCGACGCCTGGGCTTCACGGTCATCGGGTAACCGCAGGTCATAATAACCGAGGTCGGCCGGCAGATGGGGCTGGTAATGCCCGGGGAAGAGGGGCCTGGCCTTTGCCGTATTGGTCCATTCGGTAAATCCTTCACCCCACCATTCATTATTTTCAGGGATGGGGTGGTATTGCGGCAAATAAAATGAAAGGATTTTTACCATGTTCGATCTGTACAGTCCGGGACGGCAAAGATATTGGAAATTCAGCGATACTTCATATCCTGCCAGGGATAAAGACCGGATGGATGACCATGAAGATGTTTCAACCGTCAGTCGGCGACGATCACCGGTTTTATTGCAATGATTTTATTATCCTGCACCAGGCGGATAAAATAAACCCCCGGCTCAAGTCCGTTTCGTTGTATTTTTACCTCCTTCCCTGAAATATTGACCATTTCCGTTTTCTCCTGTCCGGAGGCATCAAATATTGTTAAGGTTGCATTTTGAATAAGGGTTTCTGTCTTTAGGGTGGTTTCGACAGAAAAGGGGTTTGGAAACAAGGATACCCTGTTTTCAGGATATGTCTCACTTACCGCAGTAATGGTTTCAAATGCCGGGAATAATGAAGCATTTGGCCCGCCATAAGCGCCCATGTCGTTTCTGGGTAAACCCTTTGAAGGAAACAGGGCGTGCCAGGGATTTCCGGGATCGGTCAAATCGTTATAGATTGTTGCAGGATTTCCTGCATCAATGCAAGGGGAAGTGTTGCTGAGGAAATAGCTCAAATAGGTAAAAACGGGATCCTGATCCATGTTTCCGGCACCCGTGTAGCCACCCTCCACATCGCAGTATGTCACCTGCGGCGCGCAGGAAACGGCTTTAATCTGGGGTGCCGGGTGGTTTGCCCGGATGATGTTATTCCTGATGAACACGTTCCCTGCCGACCAGGCAGAAATACCTCCCGTACCGGCTGCCAGGGCGGAATAGTTTTCTTCGATCGTATTGTTCTCAATGATTTTTGGGGTGGTTGTCAGGTCGTTGTAAATCCAGATGGCTGAACCGCCATAGTATTCCTGTCCGCCGGTATTGTAAATGATGATGTTGTTCCTGATTTTACAGCCGGTATAATTGAGTACAATCCCGGCGCCATATCTTCCCTGGTTGTAACTGATCAGATTCCCGTATATTCCCGGATTTCCGTCCCCGATGCGAATCCCGCCTCCTCCTGCGCTGGTAACACCGGTAACGTCTGTGGCAAAATTATGGGTGATCAGGTTATGGCGGATCGTCGGAGAACATAGTTCGATGAGAATTCCACCACCTTCACGATAAATTCCCGCACCATGAATATCCAGCCATTTTGTTCCATGGCCCCCGGTAATGGTAAATCCCTGAAGAATGGCGGTCGAATCCTCCCCTGAATTGAATATCACACAACTGGCCGTATCCGGATGAACCGGGGTACTCCCGTTGATGATTGTGGATAAAATATATGATGTATCTGAATTCAGGTAATAGAGGCTTGTTACCATAACCTTTTTTCCCCTGAAATTGATATTCTCATGCCAGGTTCCGGGAGAAACGGCAATCGTGTCGCCGTGTAAAGATGCGTTGATGGCCGCTTGGATCGTCGAAAACGAACCGGGGACAGTCAGGATGGTTGCCTGTACATTGAATGCAAATGCCACGGCAACTAAAAGTGAAAATGTGACAGGTTTCATTTTAAACTGGTTTTCAGTTTGTTGATACTTTTTTAGTTGTTTCTCATTTTACTTTCTCCAGTGCGAAACAATCCTTCAGTTTGATTCCCTTATCAGTATTTTCCACTGTGCAGCATTCATGGTAAAGATCGTGCTCAAGGAAAAGCACATACCCGTTTTGTGCCGCTTCGGCCATGAAGAGTTCCTTCTCTTTCAGCGTGATCAGTGGACGGGTATCGTAGCTCATCACCCAGGGCAGGGGAATATGGGCAGCCGAGGGAAGCAGGTCGGCCATGTAAACCACTGTTTTATCTTTGTACCTGATAAATGGGATTACCTGACCGTCGGTATGACCATTGAAAATGCGGACAGACACATTCGGGAAGAGTTCGATGTCGTCTTCGAACAGCTCCAGCCGACCTTTTTCTTTAATCGGAAGGATGTTCTCTTTCAGGAATGACGCCTTCTCACGGTTGTTCGGACTGGTAGCCCACTCCCATTGCCGGCGGCTCGTCCTGTAGGTTGCGTTTTTAAAAACAACCTCATAACCGCTCCGGTCGGCATTCCATTGAACCGCACCGCCCGCATGGTCAAAATGGAGATGGGTGAGGATCACATCGGTGATATCATCCGGGGTAAAACCAACTGCTGCCAGCGATTTTTCAAGCGTGTCGTCCCCGTTGAGGTGATAATTTGAAAAGAATTTCTCCGGTTGTTTATTGCCGATCCCGCAATCGATCAGGATCTTCCGGTCACCGTCAACGATCAGCAGGCAACGCATGGACCAGTTGCAAAGATTGTTTTCATCACTGGGGTATGACTTGCCCCATATCACCTTGGGCACCACGCCGAACATGGCCCCGCCATCGAGTTTTAAATTGCCGGTGTTTATCGGGTACAGATCCATAAATCTCTATTTTAAATGCAAAATGCAGATTGCAAAGTCAAAATGCAAACATTTTGTGCATGGCCAGCCAGATCGATCATTTTGCATTTTGCACTTTGCATTTTGACATTTTTAAACATATTCCTGCACCACCATCTCCCCCTTCAGCACCCGCAGTGCATTCCCTGCCATGGCCTGGAGTTCGTTGTCGCCTGCATAGAGGAATATCGGGGCAAATTTTTCAACATGGTCGATGATGTTCCGCACCACGAACTGGCTGTGGGCTATGTCGCCGGTGATGAGAATGGCATCGACATCGCCTTTCAGCACGGCAAACATTTCACCGATGCTTTTGGATACCTGGTATGCCATCGCCTCCATGATCAGTTTGGCATGGGCATCCCCATTATTGATGCGGTTTTCAATGTCGTTGATGTCTCTTGTTCCCAGGAGGGCGTTTACGCCTCCGCAATGGGTGAGCAGGCACAGCATTTCATCGAGGGTTTTTTTTCCGCTGAAACACATCCTTACCACATCGCCCATGGGCAATGACCCGCTTCGCACCATGGAAAAAGGCCCGTCTCCTTCAAATCCCTGGTTTACATCGATCACACGGCCCCTGCGATGGGCGCCGACCGTGGTCCCGTTTCCGATATGTGCCACGATGAGGTTCAACTCCTCATATTTCCGCTTGTGAGTCTCAGCATGCATTTTGGCAACCGCCTTCTGGTTGAGGGCATGGAAAATGGATTTGCGTTTGATCTCGGGGGAACCGGTGATCCGGGCCAGGTCGTGAAACTCATCCACAACCGTGGGGTCGGCAATCAGGGCCGTCGCGCCGGGAACATCGGCTGCAATCGCATCGGCAAGCAACCCGGCGATGTTGATGATATCTTCTCCCACAGGGCTGTGCAACAAATCTTTCTTCAGCAGGTCGTTCACTTTAAAAACACCCGATTGTACCGGCTTGATCAACCCCCCCCGTGAGATGACGATCTTCAGTTCATCCAGGCTGAATTCATTGTTTTTTATCTCCCTGAGAACGCTGGCCTTGCGAAACTGCACCTGGTCGTAAATCGTTTTAAACGGTGCGAGTTCCTCTGCCGAATGCCTGCGGCTGATCATGTAAAGCAGCTTGTGATTCTGGTAGGCAGCAATCTGCGTGAGGTAATCCTTGGGGTTGACAACCAAAATATTAAACAGGGTCATACAATTGGTTTTTAAGATTTTACATGCTACGGCGATACTGGCCCCCGACTTCGAAAAGGGCATCGGTGATCTGCCCGATGGAACAGTATTTGGCGGCTTCCATCAAACTTTCAAAGATATTACTATTTTTAATTGCCGCACGCTTCAGATTTTCGATCATCGTTGCCGCTTTTACGGCGTTCGTTTTATGAAGGTTTTCCAGCATGGCGATCTGGTACTGTTTTTCCTCCTCTGTAGCCCGGATCACTTCGCCCGGAAGAACCGTCGGGGAACCTTTGCTTGAAAGAAATGTGTTTACGCCAATGATCGGGAGTTTGCCGGTGTGCTTGAGCGTTTCGTAGTAGAGACTCTCTTCCTGGATCCTGCTGCGCTGATACATCGTCTCCATGGCACCCAGCACCCCGCCGCGTTCCGAAATCCGTTCGAACTCCAGCATCACGGCCTCTTCAACAAGGTCGGTCAGCTCTTCGATAATGAAAGCCCCCTGTAATGGATTCTGGTTCCTGGCAAGCCCCAGTTCATTGTTGATGATCATCTGGATGGCGATGGCGCGGCGGACTGAGTTTTCCGTGGGGGTGGTTATTGCCTCGTCATACGCGTTGGTATGCAGCGAATTGCAATTGTCGTAGATGGCATAAAGCGCCTGCAGCGTGGTCCGGATATCGTTGAAATCGATCTCCTGCGCATGCAGTGACCTTCCGGAGGTCTGGATGTGATACTTCAGCATCTGAGAGCGTGAATCCGCCTTGTATTTGAATTTCATGGCTTTGGCCCAGATGAGCCTCGCCACGCGGCCGATCACAGAATATTCCGGATCAACCCCGTTGGAGAAGAAAAAAGAGAGGTTCGGCGCAAATTTATTGACATCCATCCCGCGTGAAACATAATACTCCACGTAGGTGAATCCGTTGGCCAGTGTAAATGCAAGCTGGGAAATGGGATTGGCGCCAGCCTCGGCAATGTGGTACCCGGAGATGGAGACAGAATAGAAATTGCGTACGTTGTTGTCGTTGAAATACTGCTGGATGTCGCCCATCATCTTCAGGGCGAAATCGATGGAGAAGATACAGGTATTCTGCGCCTGGTCTTCCTTGAGGATGTCGGCCTGTACCGTTCCGCGAACCTGGCCCAGGGCCTCTTTTTTAATTTTTTCATACACCGCGGGCGGCAATACCTGGTCGCCGGTAACACCCAGCAGCATCAGGCCAAGCCCGTCGTTTCCTTCCGGAAGATCTCCCTGGTAATGCGGGCGCTGCGTTCCGGCCTCCTTGTAGATGGCGGCAATTTTTTTCTCCACCCCGGCCGTAAGGTCATGTTGCCGGATGTACTTCTCACATTGCTGGTCGATGGCGGCATTCATGAAATAGCCCACCATGGTTGGGGCCGGGCCGTTGATTGTCATCGATACCGAAGTGTTCGGGTTGACCAGGTCGAAGCCGGAGTAGAGCTTTTTTGCATCATCCAGGCAGGCGATGGAGACGCCCGCATTGCCTATTTTCCCATAGATGTCGGGCCGCATGCCGGGATCGAAACCGTATAGGGTGACGGAATCATAGGCCGTTGAAAGCCTGACAAAGGGCATGCCGGAAGAGACGTAATGGAAGCGCTTGTTGGTTCGTTCCGGTCCGCCTTCCCCGGCAAACATTCGTGTTGGGTCTTCGCTTTCGCGTTTGAACGGGAATACACCGGCAGCATAAGGAAATTCACCGGGTACGTTTTCGCGGAGATTCCATTTCAGGATGTCGCCCCACGCCTCGTAACGGGGCATGGATATCTTCGGGATCTTCAGATGGGAAAGGGATTCGGTATGGGTCTCCACCCGGATCTCCTTGTCGCGTACCTTGTAGATATAGAAATCATCTTTGTAGCTTTTAACCTTTTCATTCCAGTTTTTCAGGATGTCGTGGTTAACCGGCTCAAGCTGCCTGAGGGTTTGTTCGAAAAGCAGGTCGAGTTCAAGCAACATGCCTGTTTTGTTGAAGGTCGCCGCGCCGGGTTTCTCCTTGTCCGCTTCCGGGTTTGCCCGCAGGGTCTCAATGGTCTGCGCGATGCCGTAAAGCTGCTGGGCCACCCTGGCCTGGTCGGTCGTCCAATGATTGTAATTGCGCACGGTTTCGGCAATTTCAGCCAGGTAGCGGGTTCGTGAAGGGGGAATGATGAAAATCTTGTCCGTTACCCCGACTCCTGTTTCAAACTGGCTTGGAAGTGAAATAGCGGTCTTTGTCCGGATGGTCCGGATCAGCGCCCGGTAGAGTTCATTCACGCCCGGGTCGTTGAACTGTGAAGCCACTGTGCCGAAAACCGGCATCTCTTCAACCGGTTTGTCGAAATATTTATGATTCCGCTGGTATTGTTTCTTCACATCGCGCAGTGCATCCAGGGCCCCGCGCTTATCGAATTTGTTGATCGAGACCAGGTCGGCAAAATCAAGCATGTCGATCTTCTCGAGCTGACTGGCTGCGCCATATTCAGGGGTCATCACATAGAGGGTCACATCGCTGTGATCGACAATCTCGGTGTCGGATTGCCCGATGCCCGAAGTTTCAACGATCACCAGGTCAAACCCGGCTATTTTGGCAACGTTGATGGCATCTTTCACATACTTCGACAGCGCCAGGTTCGATTGCCTGGTGGCGAGTGAGCGCATGTACACCCGCGGGTTGAAGATGGCATTCATCCTGATCCGGTCGCCCAGCAGCGCCCCCCCGGTTTTACGTTTGGAGGGGTCGATGGAGATGATGGCCAGGGTTTTATCCTTCAGGTCGGCGAGGAACCTGCGCACAATCTCATCCACCAGGGATGATTTTCCGGCACCTCCTGTTCCGGTGATCCCCAGCACCGGGATATTGGTCTCATTCGCCTCCTGCCCTATGGTATCAAAAAGGAGCCGGCTCTTATCGGGGTAGTTTTCAGCTGCGGAGATGAGGCTGGCAATCTCCCTGAAATCCTTCCGGCGAACCTTTCCGAGATCGAAATCATCCTGGTTTCCAACCGGGAAGTCGCATTTCATCAGCAAATCGTTGATCATGCCCTGGAGCGACATTTCACGGCCATCATCGGGGGAGTAGATGCGTGAGATGCCATATTGATGGAGCTCCGCGCTCTCCTTCGGCAAAATCACCCCTCCGCCCCCGCCGAAAATCCGGATGTGGCTGCAACCACGTTCGCGAAGCAGGTCGAACATGTACTTAAAATATTCCATATGCCCTCCCTGGTAAGAGGTTATGGCAATGGCCTGGACATCTTCCTGTATGGCGCAATCGACCACCTCCTGCACCGAACGGTTATGTCCGAGATGGATCACCTCCGCCCCGCTGGCCTGCAGAATACGGCGCATGATGTTGATCGCCGCATCGTGGCCATCGAAGAGTGAAGCTGCAGTTACGATACGGATGTGATGGTTTGGTTTGTATACTTCGGGGGTGTTCATCAGTCAGGTGGGTTATGAAACACAATAGGCACAATAGGGCACAGTATAAGGCACATTAGAAAAATATTTTTGATCTGTTCCCTGAGATCCGGGTATTCCCAAATTAGTTACTTTGATCTATTGTGTTTTCTGCTGTGCCCTGCTGTGCCTATTGTGTTTAAAAAATTAAATCAATATCTCATGCTGAAAAATCAATCATTCATAATGGCCCGGGAGATGATGACCAGCTGGATCTCGCTGGTTCCTTCATAGATCTGGGTCAGTTTGGCTTCCCGCATCAGCCGTTCCACATGGTATTCCTTCACATAACCATACCCTCCGTGGATCTGAACTGCTTCGGTGGTAACATACATCGCGGTTTCGGCAGCATAGTATTTGGCCATGGCGCTGGCAGTGCCGTAAGGTTTTCCCTGGTCTTTCAGCCAGGCCGATTTCAGGCAGAAATACCGGGCTGCTTCGATGCGGGTATGCATTTCCGCCAGTTTGAATCCGATGGACTGGTGATTGATGATCTCGGTTCCAAACGCCTTCCTTTCTTTTGAATATTTCAGGGCACGTTCATAGGCTCCCTGGGCAATGCCCAG
>CAIKNA010000114.1 GCA_903828645.1 uncultured Bacteroidales bacterium | reverse complement strand
GTCACGCTTTCCTCGCCGTCCGTATACTTGCATTCAGCTCAAAGCCCACGATCAGGCTGATGGCATTGATATAGATCCACACAAGGACGATCATCAGGGTGGCAAGCGATCCGTAAAGTGCGTTGTAACTGGAAAAGTGATCCACATAAAAATTGAATCCCAGGGTGGTGATCACGATGAGAAAAGTTGCCAGCATCGAGCCGGGTGAGAAGAACCGGAAGGATTTCTGCTTTACCGGGGCGAGGTAATAAATCAGTGAGATGGCCATTAACAGCAATCCAAGAATGATCAGCCATCGCAGAAGCTGAAGCAGGAACACGACCATAACGCTGTTCTGGATGCTGTCGGGGAGCACCCACGATAAAAGGGCAGATCCAAAAGTGATCAGTCCGATAGCGATAATCAGTAAAAAGCTGTTGATCAGAACTATCAGGATCGATACCAGGTATTGTTTGAAACTCGATCGTGTTTCGAGTGCATGATAGGTATTGTTGAAGGCTTCGATCAGGCTGTTCACCCCGTTGGTTGAAAAGTACAGCGTCAATATAAGGTTGAGGATCAGCAAGCTGCTCCTTGGACGTGTAACGATGTCGATGATGGTCTCCTTGACCGATTCAAACGCCATTGCGGGCATGAAATCCTGGATGATTCCCAGCAGCGATTGCTGAAAATTATCAATGGGAATGAAAGGAATGATCGTGAAAAGGAAGATCATGAAAGGGAAAATGGCGAGGAAAACAGAATAGGATATTGATCCTGCCCTTGAGGTGATGTAACCCTCCGTCAGCCCACGGAAAAAGAAAACCGCAACATCATAGATGGGAATCCCGTTAAACCCGGGCAGGGTAATGCGCTTTGAGACAGTTAACACCCAGGCGATTGGCGCCCAGATCAACAATCTGTCAATGAGGCGTTTTTTAAGAGGCATCTCCGCTCACTTTTGTTCCGCCTTCAGACTCATGTCAAGGCTTTTTATCTGGTGGGTAAGGGCTCCCATGGAAATATAATCCACCCCTGTTTCGGCGTATTTCCGCAGGTTTTTTTCAGTGATGCCCCCGCTGGCTTCGGTTTCAAAGCGCCCCCCGATGAGAAGAACAGCCTTTTTCATCTCTTTCACCGAAAAATTGTCGAGCATGATCCGGTCAATTTTACCATGATCCAGAACCTGCTGCAATTCAACAAAGTTGCGAACCTCAATTTCGATTTTCAGTTTTTTACCTGTCCTGTCAAGGTACTTTTCAACCGCGTCGATGGCCTGAACGATCCCGCCCGCATAGTCCACGTGGTTGTCTTTGATCATCACCATGTCATAGAGCCCCATCCGGTGGTTGCTGCCGCCACCGGTTCTGACCGCAAACTTTTCGAGCTCGCGCAGCAGGGGGGTGGTTTTGCGCGTATCCAGTATTTTTGTTTTTAACCCTGCGAGCAGTTTTACGGCCCGGCTTGATGCGGTGGCAATCCCGCTCAGCCGTTGCATGAAATTGAGTACCAGTCTTTCTGCCTGCAGGATTGATGCACTTTTGCCATCCACTTCAAAAACCACGTCGCCTTTTTTAATGGCGGCCCCGTCGCGGATATAAATGGTCACCCGGGTTACGGGATCGACCTTGTGAAAAATCCGTTCCGCCAGGTCAACCCCGCACAATATGCCGTTGTCTTTAACCAACAGCCGTGCTTTGCCCATGGTATTGACCGGAATTGTTGCCAGGGTGGTATGATCTCCGTCTCCGATATCTTCGGCAAGGGCGTTTGAAATAATCTCGTCGATTGTCATTTTCAGTTTTCTTGCACCTGCAGCTGATGGACAAGGTTTTGTCCGTTAACGGATTTGATGATAAAATAGACACGAAAAACTTTTTTCCCTGCCTCCAGCGTGCCAATGGCGTATTGTGAACCGTCAGGGGAAGAGCCCTGGCGGGTAATTTTAAAACTTTTTACAGGATTTTGGGTGAAGAAGTCCTTGAGGATTTGTCCTGCCTGTGTCTTGCTGTAGGTTTCGTCGTAACCGGGAAGGGTCAGATCGACCATGGCATTGAAATTTTTGGCCACCTCTGAGGCGTTGCCAGCCTGGAGGGCGGCGGCGACCTGGGTTACTGTTTCGCCGGGCCCTGAAAAATCAACGAAACCCATGCAAAGAAGGGTCGGCAGCATCATGGCAATCAACCTGACATACATTTTTTTCATGTTCATTCCGGATAAGGTATGATAATAGTTAGCACAAACTTACAAAAAATTGGTTGATTTTTGCATCTTTGCAGCGGAATTATGAAAATCAAGTTGCTGCTGAGCGGAAAAACGGAGGAAGAATATCTGAAAACGGGGCTGCGTGAGTATGAGATGCGAATCAAAAGGTATGTCCCTTTTGAAATCGTAGAGATTCCCGCATTAAAAAATGCCGCTAATTTGTCGTTCGGCGAGCAGAACTCACGGGAATGTGCATCGATCAGCAAAAGGTTCCTTCCCGGGGATATCATCGTATTGCTTGATGAACATGGCAAAGAGATGAGTTCGACGGAATTTGCTTCGTTTTTGAATAAACAATTTATTTCGGGCAGCAAAAACCTCGTATTTGTTGTCGGGGGGCCCTTCGGTTTCGACCCCTCCCTTAAAAAACAGGCATCTTCCATACTATCGCTCTCCAGAATGACGTTTTCTCACCAGATGGTGCGGCTTTTCTTTACCGAACAACTGTACCGCGGGCTTACCATCATACGCGGCGAATCTTATCATCATGAATGAATTACGTTGTGCTTAACAATTTTTTAACGAAATGGTTAACAAATATTAACAACCTTGGTAGTGTTGTAACTTTTTCATTTTATAAATTTGCACCCTCAAAAAATCAATGACATGGTTGAAACGGACATCAAAGAATTGAACGAACGGATCCAAAGGGAGAGCGCGTTTGTTGACATGGTGACGATGGAAATGCATAAGGTGATCATTGGCCAGAAGCAAATGATTGAGCGCCTGATGATTGGATTGCTGGCCAATGGCCATATCCTGCTAGAAGGGGTGCCCGGGCTGGCCAAAACCCTGGCAATTAAATCTCTGGCAAACTGCATCGAGGCAAAATTCAGCCGGATCCAGTTTACGCCCGATCTTTTACCTGCCGACTTGCTTGGCACCTTGATTTACAGTCAGAAAAACGAAGAATTCAAGGTACGTAAAGGACCTATTTTTGCAAATTTCATCCTGGCCGATGAAATAAACCGAAGCCCGGCAAAGGTGCAAAGCGCCTTGCTTGAAGCCATGCAGGAGCGGCAGGTCACCATCGGGGATGAGACTTTCATGCTTCCCGAACCATTCCTGGTGCTTGCAACTGAAAACCCGATCGAGCAGGAGGGAACCTACCCTTTACCGGAAGCCCAGATTGACCGTTTCATGTTGAAGGTTGTAATCGGTTATCCTGATAAAAAGGAGGAGAAGTTGATCATCCGCCAGAATATCGGCAATGAAACGTTTCATACCAGCCCCATCATCAAAACAGCCGACATCATGCGTGCGCGTGCCATCACCCGGGAGGTGTACCTGGATGAAAAGATCGAAAATTATATCACCGATATAGTCTTTGCAAGCCGTTTCCCGGCCGATTACAAACTGAAAAAATTTGAAGGCCTTATCAACTATGGCGGGTCGCCCCGTGCCAGTATTTATCTTGCCCTGGCTGCCAAAGCCTATGCATTTATCAAACGCCGCGGGTATGTG
>CAIKNA010000113.1 GCA_903828645.1 uncultured Bacteroidales bacterium | reverse complement strand
GTATCGATTTCCATGACTCCGGCCGTATATTCGAGAAACCTGAAACGCGACAAGGTATAAGTCAGCCCAAAGTTAAACCCCCCGATAATTTCCAGTGTTGCGCCCAGTTCAACACCCAGTCTGCCGGTCTTGCCCCCATTGCCATAATAGGTGTTTCCGGATAATTCGTATGGAAGAATTTGATTATTGATGCGGATATTGAAAAAATTTGCCTCATACACAACCCGCCTTAGAAAATTCTTGTTGCTCCTGAAAAGGTCTCCCTTGATCCCAATTTCAAAATTCCGTGATACCTGAGGGCCAAGTTGCTGGTTAAAAAGGTAGGCCAGGTCGCTACTCTCCAGTTCATTGGGGGCAGGTGTGTCAATACTCCAACCGAAAGAGGTGTAAAAGACCATCGCCGGGGTTAGTTTGTAATCGAGCGCCAGCCTGGGTGAAAATGTATTGAAAAGTTTTTTGCCGGAGCGTGCCGGCAGGGTCTCTTCTGTCTGGTTGTATGCCACATGGTCGTACCTGCCGGTGAGCAGCACAAAGATCTTTTCTCTAATAATTTCGAGATTTTCTGTAATGTAACACCCCATATTGCCAATATTTTCGCTGACAACCTGTTCGATCTCACCGCCTTTGGAGCCATGGATGTTCCGGTAGAATTCGGTTCGCGCGGGTTGTGTGAGAAGATCGGCCCCGACCGAGAATTCATTGTGCCGTGAACCTAACATGGATTTATTTACATACCTGGCAATCAATCCAAATCCATACCTGTTGATTATCCGGTAATCGCTTGCTGCATGTTCAGAAAAATTGATGATGCCATAAGCCGTAACCTCGATCCCATTGTTCAGTTTTTCACCGAAAGTGGCTCCGTACCTTACGCCCACTCTTCCTTTGGCAGTGATTCTTTTTTCATCCAGGCTCACCGACAGGGGGTCGGCCTGCCAGGGATCAAGGGAAAATTCTTCCTTGGTCAGCGAACCGGGAAGTCTGGTGGCTCCACCAGCGAAATAGCCCAGGATGGAAAGCCTGGTATGTGCGGTCGGAGTGGTTTCAAAGCTCATATTCAATATGTTCCGGTAGCCGGTGTTATGCTGCCTGTATCCATCATAATTGACATAGCTGTAGGAGGTGAGGAGCCGGCAGTTTGCACTCTTCAGCGCCGCTTTAAAACCGTTCTGGTGTAACCCGAAAGAGCCAAACTGGTTGAACTGAACCACCGAAGGCCGGTTGAAATCAAGGTCGCTGATAAAGTTCGCCACCCCACCTGGAGCATTGGCATAGAGGGATGACTCATTCCCCTTGGCAATTTCAACCCGGCCGATCGAATTAAAATCGAGCGCATCCAACCGGGTTTGTCCATCGGGGTCCGATTCCGGAATATCATCCATCAAGATAATAATTCCCCTCGCCCCGGTGTTCGACATGGTTCCATATCCCCGGCCTGAGATCCTGATATCCTGGTCGCCATATGGTGATTGCACGAACAACCCGGGAACCGCGGAGAGGATCGCATCGGAACCGATTTTCCGGTCATACCGGTAGTTCTCTGCATTCAAACGGACTGCCGGGGATGGTATGTCGATGATTTTTTTTAAACCCCTTGTGGGAGTTTTCACAACCTCGTTCAATTCAAGGCGCAACGAATCCTTAGCCCTCGTGGCCGTATCTGCATGCCTCATTTCCTGCGCATAAACAATCGCATTTCCAAAAAACATGTTTGCCGACAGGAGAAGTAAAAAAACAGATTTCATTGCACAAAGTTCGCAAAGTTTATGAATTAACCAGACCGGGTGTTATTTGCAATGATCCCTGCCAGAAAAGAGAGAGCCCATGCCCGAAAATGTGTGAATCATGTAGCTTTTTCCCGCAATTGTGTAACAGTTCCTGCAAAAATGGAGAGTAACTTGCGAGGAAGTTGTAATTTTTCTCTCCACCAACATCGATAATTTGTTTTTTTCTATATTTTGGTAATTGAAAGCAACTTTACTCAAATGGAAATCTGCGAATCACCTATGCCTGTTGGGCTGCCATAACATTTCATGCCAGAAGTCTCAATTATTTATATGAAAACCAATTCGTTATAAAATGAAAAAAAATATAAATATTAACCTTAACCGGGCTGTTTTTTTGTACCTTTGTATTCAAATAACTTTATCCTCCATGAGAAAAAGCCAATTTTTCACCTATATTATCATCTTAATGTTGAGTTGCATCACCTTTGAGCTTACGGCTCAGGTTAGTCTCAACAACGCAAACATCAAATCAACGGGCAATGCCATGCTCGATATTTACTCCACCGACAAAGGGCTATTGATACCCCGGCTCAGTGAAGAGGCGCGCAATCTGATCCCCTCGCCGGCAACCGGGCTTTTAATCTACAACACTTCCACGAATCTCTTCAATTATTATAATGGAGATTACTGGTTTCACATTGAAACTGCATTTGTTACAGCCACCAAAGGAACGAACAGCCCGGGTGGTGGCGTTTCCATTTCCGCCCTCCCCAGCAAACTGCCTGACAATTCAGCCATGCTTGATGCAAGTGACCCGACCAGGGGGTTTTTGCTTACAAGAACAACGCAGGAATCAATTGTTTCTCCTGAGAATGGATTAATTATATATGATACCGTGACGCGGAACCTTAAATATTATTATGACTTTAACTGGTTCCCAGTATGCTCTGTCACCACCCTGGTTCACGCACCAACCGGCAGCCAGGATGCAGTAGGTGTCGCCATCAATACAACCGGGGCAAGTCCGCATCATTCGGCGATCTTAGATGTTTCATCTCCGGATAAGGGGACGCTGATCCCACGGCTTACTTCCGTGCAGCGTGACTCGGTGTTGCCGGTAACCGGCCTGACCATTTTCAACACAATCACAAAAGAAATTGAATATTATAACGGATCAGTGTGGCTAAGGATGAATATCATTTCACCTGCCTCGGTAACCATTTCAGCCAGCTCACTTACCGTTTGCGCCGGTACTTTGGTAACTTTTACGGCCACACCTCTTCACGGAGGTCAGCCACCATTGTACCAGTGGTTTGTAAACAGTTTACTTGTGTCCGGTGCAACCAATGTCACTTATTCTTATGCACCGGCCAACGATGATACAATCACCTGTGAAATGACCTCTACTTCACCCTGTGCCATCGGAAGTCCTGCCAAATCCAACGCGATTCACATGGCCGTCAATTCGCTTCTGACTGTCGGCATCTCGAT
>CAIKNA010000112.1 GCA_903828645.1 uncultured Bacteroidales bacterium | reverse complement strand
GGCAGTTACCAGAACAATGAAACATATGTGGAGACATTTTATCCCTCCACAACCGGGTCGATGTTGCGGTTTGCCTTTACTTCGTTCAGTACGGAACCGGGTTACGACACGCTGACGATCTACAATGGAATTAATTCTTCCGCCCCTGTCATCGGTAAATATCACGGTACGGCAGGCCCGGGAATCATTATCGCATCAAATGCTGCCGGGGCGCTGACTTTCCGTTTTCATTCCGATGTCAGTGTGGTCAATTCAGGATGGGCTGCATCGATAAGTTGTTACAGTACTGCCATGCCCCCTGTTGCCGATTTTTTGGCATCGGCCACAGCGCCGCTTGTCGGCCAGGCAGTTACATTTACTGATTTGTCGGCAAATTTCCCTGCATCCTGGTCCTGGTCATTCAGCCCGGCAACCATTGCTTATACGGGGGGAACAAGTGCCACTTCCCAGAACCCGCAGGTTCAGTTTTTAGCTGCCGGGTTGTATTCAGTTACAATGACTGCAACGAATGGCTTTGGTTCCGGCACCAAAATTAAAACAAACTATATCAATGTGCCCAATTGCACGATTTCGGCTTTCCCATGGACAGAAGGTTTTGAAAACGGGGGAGCTATCCCCAACTGCTGGTCACAGGAACAGGTGAACAGTTCCGGGGTTGACTGGGTCTTTGTTGCCGGCAACGGGAGCAGCAATCCCGCCACCTCACATGGCGGAACACTGAACGCCTGCCTGAAGGACGCCTCATCCGCGGATAACAAAACACGCCTGATAACACCGCCGCTTAATCTTTTGTATGTGAGCAGTCCGCAGCTTAAGTTCTGGCACACCCAGGCTTTCTGGAGCCCCGACCAGGACCAGCTGACAGTTTTCTATAAAACTTCAGCAAACGGCACCTGGACACAATTGTCAACCTACACAGCCAGCATTACCGCCTGGACCCAGGAGACGGTTTTACTGCCGGCGGCCACCAATGGTTATTACATCGCTTTTGAAGGAAACGCCAAATACGGTTACGGTGTTTGCGTGGATGATGTCGAGGTCTCGACATCCTGCGCAAGCACGGTCCCGGTGAGCATTGTGATCACGGCTTCAGCCAACCCCGTTGATGCTGGCACTCCGGTTACATTCACGGCCACAGGCGTCAATGCGGGTGTATCACCGGTTTACCAGTGGATGGTAAATGGTTCCAATGCCGGTACAAACACAAATACATACACTTATGTTCCTGTTGACGGCGACCAGGTTACCTGCATGCTGACCTCAAACGCCGGCTGTGTTTCCGGAAACCCGGCAATGTCAAATATGGTGACAATGACCGTGAACAGCGTTCCTATCACCAGGTATATCAACAACATCAATGTTTCCGGAGCCGGCTGTTTTGATGCCATTCAGACCATCCTGGTAGCGGGAAATGAAACGACTTTTACCGTTCTCACAGGAGGCAGTGCGACCATGATTGCCGGTCAGAACATCCTCTTTTACCCGGGTGCCAGTGTTGCCCCGGGAGGATACCTGCACGGCTACATCGCTCCCGGAGGACCGTATTGCACATCACCGGCCATTGCCACCTCCGCAATGGGCACTACAGACAAGACCATGTTGGCTGGCCAACCTTTTTTCAGCATCTATCCAAACCCGACCTGCGGTGCATTTACCCTGGTCCTTAGCGGGTATGATCCTGCGGAGAAAATCAGCGTGGAAATCTATAACATGAAAGGGGAGAAGATCATTTCCACCGGTATATCCAATGAGATGAAACATGAATTCTCTCTTTCGGGCCGCCCCGCGGGGATATACCTGATCCGTATCCTCAGTAAAAATACCCCGGAAACCGCCAGGATCATCAAACAACAATGACAGGTCTGCTCCAAACAGAAACATATTTCTTTTTACAGCGGGGAGGCAACTTTTTTAAATCGAAACATGTCTCATATAGCATAATTATCTTGAGTTTACGGTGAAGGTAAATATTAAAATGGGATTAACACAAATATCTCAATACTCAACTATAGCAAAAACAACTCAACGCGCATGAAAAAAAATCTAAAACATCTCTGTTTAATTGCCTTGCTATTTACCTTTTCGGCAGGTTTCGCGCAACAGGAAAAAACAGATCCCGCAAAAAAAGGAATCAACGACCAGTTTGATCCGCGTGTCGACAACATGCATTACTGGATGGAAAAAGCTGAGCAGGGACTTGTACCATACAACCCAAATGTTCAGATCCCTCCTGCAATATACAGGGGAAGCCAGATCAAGGCGCAGGGGATCAGGAGCCTCACATCACCAGATATCCCGGTTACCAACCTGACCAATGTGACTGAAAGCGAAAACTCGGTATTTATCGATCCGAACAATGCCGATTTTATCCTGAATTCAAACAATTCCACTTCCTGGACAGGCACCTCATACGGAACATTGTATGGTGCCAGCTATTTCCAGTCATCGAATGCCGGTATCGGCTGGGTTGGAAGTCCCAATGGCGCAGGGGGGTCAAACAGCGGCGATCCCACGACAGCCATCAGCCTGACCGGCCGGCAGTATATTAATTTCATTGATGCTTCCAGCGGACAGGGGATTGCATATTCCGACAACGGAACGACCTGGTCAACTTCAACAATTGCGACAAATCCGGGAAGCCTTGCCGATAAAAACCACATGTGGATCGACAATTCAAATTCAAGCAGCTATAAAGGAAACCTTTACACAGCCTGGACTGACTTTGGGGGTACATACAACTACCAGGTCCTTTTATCCAGGTCGACCAACAACGGGGTGACCTGGTCGGCAAAGATGCCCATTTCAGGTTCGATAGCTTCCTTTAACCATGGAGTCAATCTTCAAACGGGGCCGGCCGGCCAGGTTTATGCCATCTGGGCCACATATCCCAGTTCAGGCCTTACCGAAGACGGTATCGGCTTTAATAAATCGTTAAACGGCGGAGTTACCTTTGGGACGGCAACCAAAATTATTTCCAACATCATGGGAATCCGTGGAACGGGTGTTCTGAAAAACATGCGTGTAAACTCTTTTCCCGTAATGGCGGTGGATATCAGCGGGGGACCCAATAACGGGAATATATATGTTGTCTGGACAAACATAGGCGTTCCCGGAACAAATACAGGAACCAACAAAAGTATCTACATGATACGTTCAACCGATGGTGGAACCAGCTGGTCGACACCCATCCGGATTAACAAAGGGCCTTTTGCTGATGGCAAGGAAGCCTATGCCCCGTGGATCTGTTGCGACCCGGTTACCGGTGCATTAAGTGTGGTGTTTTATGATGACCGGAATGTTTCCAGCACACAGTGCGAAACTTTTGCGGCCTATTCATACAATGCCGGCAATACCTGGACCGATTTCGTGGTGAGTGACGTGGCTTTTACGCCTGTTGCAATCCCGGGCCTTGCCAGTGGCTATATGGGCGATTACCTGGGCATTACTTCAAGAAACAGTAAAGTTTACCCTTGCTGGACCGACAACCGGGGAGGCATTTATATGACCTATGTCTCTCCGTTTTACCTTGGACTGAGTGCCGATTTTGGAATAACAAACAGTCTGATTTGTACCGGTTCAGGAACCACCTTTACAGATGTATCTACCGGGCCGCCAACCTCCTGGACCTGGAGTTTCCCCGGAGGCAACCCTGCCAGTTATGTCGGGCAAACCCCACCAACGATCACTTACAGCACATCCGGCAGTTATACTGTTTCACTTACAGTATCGGATGGCGTGACGACCGACACAAAGACCAAAACAGGTTGTGTCACCGTTCAGAATGTCATCGCCGATTTCACAGCCACACCCACTACCGTTGTGGTCGGGAATTCTGTTACCTTCAGCGATAACTCATCCTGCACCCCGGCTACCTGGGTATGGTCTTTTCCCGGCGGCACCCCTGCATCATACACCGGTCAAACCCCGCCACCGATTGTTTACAGTACCCTGGGAACCTATGATGTTTCACTCACCGTAACCAAGCCAGGCGCATCAGATACAAAAACAAAGGTTGGCTATATCACCGTTGCACCCCCGGTATTCAACATTGCCAGTGGCTCAATAACCACCTGTACCGGCGATTTCTATGACACGGGAGGACCGAACGGGAATTATCAAAACAATGAAACAATTGTGGAAACGTTTTATCCATCGACTACCGGTTCTATGATTCGGTTTGCCTTTAGTTCGTTCAGCACGGAATCGGGTTACGACACGCTGACGATTTACAATGGAATTAATTCCTCCGCAGCTGTCATCGGCAAATATCACGGCACTACCAGCCCCGGAACCATTACCGCATCCAATGCATCCGGTGCTCTGACTTTCCGGTTCCATTCCGATGTAAGTGTGGTCAGTTCAGGATGGGCGGCAACCATCAGCTGTTATAGTAACACATCACCCCCGGTTGCTGATTTTTCGGCATCGTCCACAATACCGATGACTGGTGAAACCGTCACATTTACCGATTTAACAACCAATTACCCGGCTTCATGGGCATGGTCATTCAGCCCGGCAACCATTGCTTATACCGGGGGAACAAGTGCCACCTCCCAGAACCCGCAGGTACAGTTTTTAGCTGCCGGGCCCTATTCAGTTACGCTGACTGCCACGAATGCCTTTGGTTCCAACGCCAAAATAAAAACAAACTATATCAATGTGCCAAATTGCACGATTTCAACATTTCCATGGACGGAAGGCTTTGAAAACGGGGGCGTGATTCCAACATGCTGGACACAGGAACAGGTGAACAGTTCCGGGGTAGACTGGACCTTTGTAACCGGCAACGGCGGCAGCAACCCGGCAGCGGCCCATGGCGGGACAAAGAACGCCTGCCTGAAAGATGCCTCATCTGCCGATAACAAAACCCGGTTGATCACTCCTTCGCTCAATCTCACGCTTGTCAGCAGTCCGCAGCTCAAGTTCTGGCACACCCAGCAGTTCTGGTCTCCCGACCAGGACCAGCTGACCGTTTTTTACAGAACCTCTGCGAACGGCACCTGGACACAACTGTCAACCTATACTGCCAGCATTACCGCCTGGACCCAGGAGATCATATTGTTGCCCTCACCTAGCAGTACCTACTACATCGCTTTTGAAGGAAATGCCAAGTATGGTTACGGAGTTTGTGTGGATGATGTGGAGGTGTCGACTTCATGTACCTCGACGGTTCCTGTGAGTCTTTCGATCTCTGCTTCAACAAACCCGGTTTGTGCCGGCACCGCTGTCGTCTTCACCGCCACACCAACCAACGGGGGGACCCTCCCGGCTTACCAGTGGAAAGTGAATGGAACGAATGTTTCGGGAGCCACCGGCGTTTCCTATAATTATTCGCCGGTCAACAATGACCTTGTCACCTGTACACTTACTTCAAGCATCGCCTGTGTTACCGGTAACCCGGCAACCTCCGGCACCATCACCATGGTGGTGAACCCGGTTTTACCGGTAAGCGTTTCAATTGGTGCTTCCGCCAACCCGGTGGATGCAGGAACACTGGTGACCTTCACGGCTACCGGTGTAAATCCCGGATTATCCCCGGTCTATCATTGGAAGGTAAACGGCATTGATGCGGGGACAAACAGCAATTCCTATGCTTATGTTCCGGTTGACGGTGACCAGGTGACCTGCGCATTAAACTCAAACGCCGTCTGTGTTTCCGGAAACCCGGCGACCTCAAATACCGTTACAATGACCGTGAACAGTGTTTCGGTCATCCGGAATATCAACGATATCACGGTTTCCGGGACTCAATGTTTTGATGCCACCCAAACCATCATTGTTGCCGGGAACTCGACAATCTTCAGCGTGACAGCCGGGGCAAACGCGACCATGATAGCCGGTCAGAACATCCTCTTCTATCCTGGAACCAGTGTTTCCCCCGGGGGGTACCTGCATGGCTACATCGCCCCGGGCGGTCCGTTTTGCGGCGCGCCGACTGTTGCCTCCAATTCGATGGGGACTACCGAGAAGACCCTCATACCGGAACAACACTTTTTCAGGGTCTATCCTAACCCGACAAACGACCTGTTTACGCTGGCCCTTAACGGATACGTTCCATCGGATAAAATCAGCGTGGAAATCTATAACATGAAGGGTGAAAAAATAATTTCCACTGAGATCCTCAACGAGATGAAACATGAATTTTCCCTTGCCGGGAATTCTGCCGGGTTATACCTGGTAAAGGTAATTTCGGGTACCATGAGCGGAACATCGAGGATTGTCAAACAATAACGATGCCCTCTCCACAGGAAAACCCTATTTGAGAAATCAAGGCACTAATCCATCTAACCATACTGACAGATGAAACTAAAAATCACGTTAATTATTCTTGCCGGCATTTTTTCCGGGTTATTACTCAGCGCACAGGAAATTCCCGTGAGTTTAAAAAAAAGAAATGAGATCTATTTCACTTTTCATATTAAAAATCCCTCGGAAATAAACACACTGACCACCCTTATTTCCATCGATAATGTGAAGGATAAAAAGGTATGGGCTTATGCAAACATCAGGCAGTACCTGAACTTTCTGAAACTCGGGTACGATATAACCCTGTTGCCTGCTCCCGGTGATGGCCCCGGAGTTGAGATGAACGGTCATGTGATGCTTAGCCCGTTAACGACGTGGAATTTTTACCCCACCTACACGGCTTATGAAAGCCTGATGGCCCAGTTTAAGGCGACCTACCCGGCAATCTGTCACCTCGACACCCTCACCACCCTGGCAAGCGGACGGAGGCTGCTTGTTTTGAAAATCTCTGACAATGTGGCCACCGATGAGGCGGAACCGGAGTATTTCTACTCTTCATCCATACATGGAGACGAAACTACCGGTTACATACTGATGCTGCACCTGATCGATTACCTGTTGTCGAATTACGGAACCAATACTGAAGTTACCGATCTGGTAAACAACATGGAAATCTATATCTGTCCACTGGCCAATCCCGACGGAACCTATGCCGGAGGCAATGCCACAGTGAGCGGGGCTACCCGGTACAATGCCAACGGCATCGACCTGAACAGAAACTACCCCGATCCCCAGGCGGGTCAGCATCCCGATGGAAATGCCTGGCAACCGGAAACTGTGGCATTCATGGCATTCGCCACACAGCACCATTTTGTCGGCGCGTGTAATTTTCACGGAGGGGTCGAGGTGGTCAACTATCCATGGGATACCTGGTCGGCCCTTCATCCGGACGACAGCTGGTATCAATACATCAGCCGCGAGTATGCCGACACGGTGCACCTTCATGCCCCGACAGGTTACATGGCCTTCCTTAATAACGGGGTGACCAACGGTTATGCCTGGTACCAGGTGACCGGCGGACGCCAGGACTATATGAATTTCTACCAGCACTGCCGTGAAATCACCATTGAACTCTCCGACATAAAAACGCTTCCTGCCGCGCAGCTGCCCGACTACTGGACCTATAACTGGCGTTCATTTATCCTCCAGATGAAGGAGTCGCGGTATGGCATCCAGGGGATCATCACCGACCAGGTAACCGGGAGCCCGGTGGCTGCAAAGGTTTTCATTACCGGGCATGACGCCAACGGATCTGAAGTCTATTCTTCTGCCAACCTTGGAGATTATCACAGGCCCGTAAAAGCCGGAACTTATTCGCTTGAAATCAGTGCACCGTGCTACACGACAAAAACCATCACCGGGGTTACCGTTTCTGATCATGCGGCATTGGTACTGAATATCCAGCTGGTTCCATCAGCGGCTGCGGCTGTTACCACTACTGCGGTGACGTCAATAACCATATCCGGTGCAGTATCGGGAGGAAATGTGACGTGTACAGGCAGTACAACCGTAACAGCACGCGGCGTTTGCTGGAGCACCTCCTCAAACCCTGTGGCGACAGGGAACCACACGACCAACGGATCCGGCCCGGGCATCTTTACTAGCCAGATCACCGGGTTATACCCAAACACGGTTTACCATGTGAGGGCCTATGCGGTCAACACCTCCGGAACTTACTACGGCAGCGATATCCAGTTTACATCCGGTTGCGGCGCCGTCACCACTTTTCCCTGGAATGAAGGGTTTGAAAATGGCGGATTGATTCCCAACTGCTGGACACAGGAGCAGGTGAACAGCTCGGGGATCAACTGGACATTCATCGCAGGCTCCGGAAACAGCCATCCGGCCGCTGCTCACGGGGGTAGTTATAACGCCTGCCTCAAGGATATTACGGCGGGTGATAACAAGACCCGCCTGATCACTCCATCCCTGAACCTCTCCACCGTGGCAAGCCCTCAGCTCAAATTCTGGCACACCCAGGCTCTCTGGACCAGCGACCAGGACCAGCTTACAGTATTCTATAAAACATCAGCCGGGGGAACCTGGACACAGTTGACGACCTATACCGCCAGCATTACCGCGTGGACTCAGGAGACGGTTTCCCTGCCCGGTGCCACAAATGATTATTACATTGCCTTTGAAGGAAATGCAAAATATGGCTATGGCGTTTGCCTGGACGATGTCCAGGTTTCAAGTTCCTGCACCTCAACGGTTCCGGTGAGTATATCGATTGTTGCTTCCGTCAACCCGGTTTGTGCCGGCGCCAGTGTCTCTTTCACTGCCACACCCTCCAACGGGGGAACAATCCCGGCATACCAGTGGAAGGTAAACGGAACAAATGTACCAGGAGCCACCAGTGTTTCTTATGTTTATGCCCCTGTGAATAACGACCAGGTCACATGTATCCTTACGTCGAACGCAACATGCATAACCGGTAACCCTGCGACTTCCAACACGGTAACCATGGCTGTTACACCTGTACTCCCGGTCGGTGTCTCCATTGCTGCTTCTTCAAACCCGGTTTGTGCCGGTACATCAGTCACCTTTACTGCTACCCCAACCAACGGCGGCACGACCCCGGGCTTCCAATGGAAGGTCAACGGAAACACTATTTCCGGAGCCACCGCCGCCACGTATGCTTATACTCCGGCCAACACTGACCTGGTAACCTGTATGATGACTTCCAACGCCACCTGCGTCACCGGCAACCCGGCAACATCAAATTCACTGAACATGACCGTGAACCCCCTGCTCCCGGTGAGTGTTTCAATCATAGCCTCCGCCAACCCTGTTGACCCTGGAACCGCGGCAACCTTCACGGCCGCTGCAGTCAACGGGGGCGCATCACCGGGTTACCAATGGAAGGTAAATGCAATCAATGCAGGAATGAATAATGCCGTATTTACCTATGTTCCTGCAAACGGAGATACTGTTTCATGTGCTTTAACCTCGTCAGAAACCTGTACCTCCTCAAACCCCGCAAATTCCAACAGCATCATCATGACAGTGAATGTTGTTTCCTCAACAGTCTCGCTGCAGGGCAACACGGTATCGGGAACCGAATGTTTCAACGCACTCCAGACGATCATGGTTGCCGGGAATGAGACCACCTTTACCGTTCAGGCTGGCGGCAGTGCAACAATGATCGCAGGGCAGAATATTCTTTATTACCCTGGTACCCTCGTTGAACCTGGCGGGTACATGAACGGCTATATCGCCCCGGATGGTCCCTGGTGTGTGGCTCCGACAATTGTGACGGTGATCACCGGGAAAGAGGATGCCTTGTCACTGCCTGAACCATCTTTCTTCAAAGTTTTCCCAAATCCCACCAACGGGATTTTCTCGCTGGAAGTTCCCGGGTTGGCCGGATCGGAAAAAATCCGGGTCGAAATCTACGGGATGAAAGGAGAAAAAGTTCTGTCAACAGTGCTGGCCGGAGAACGGGAACACCAGTTTTCACTATCAGGAAGCGCAGCAGGAATTTATTTATTTCAGGTTGTTTCGGAAAAAAATTCAGGAACAGCAAGAATTATCAAACAGGACTGACCAGTTTGTCGAAGATTATAATTGAACCAAACCATAACCAAACATCATGAAAGTAAAAAGTATCATTTTTTCAGGACTTCTTTTCAGTTCTGTCGTCCTCTGCACGCTTAAAAGCAGTTCACAAACAGCGAACGTTCAAACAGCCATCCGGTCCGATGTTTCAATTCCTTTGAGGGAAATGAAACAGCCAAAAAAACATTTTTGGGATAAATGGAAGCACGAAAATGACATGGAGGTCCCAAATAAGTTCAAGACTTTGCCGGATGGATTTACCCCGGACGGTGCTTTGCAGACCATTTACAACAATGGCTCAAAATCCGCAGCCACGGTGCCGCTGGTCAACTTTAACGGAACCACCAATGCTTCAAATGCTGGCCGTGTAACCCCTCCCGACCCCGCCGGGGATGTGGGGCCAAATCATTATGTACAGGTTGTTAACGGTGAGTTGCAGATTTTCAGCAAAACAGGAACTTCCCTTTATGGACCTGTCATGACTTCCACCCTGTGGAGTGGTTTTTCGGGAAACTGGGACGGGCATAACAATGGTGATGCCATTGTGCTTTATGATGAAAATGCAGACCGGTGGATCATAACACAATTTGCCATTGATTGTCCGGGTACACCCTATACCGAATATGAAATGGTCGCTGTTTCAACAACAGGTGATCCGACCGGTTCATATTACCGTTACGCATTCCAGTTCGACTATATGCCCGACTACCCGAAACTCGGTGTATGGCAGGATGGTTATTACATGTCTGTTAACCGGTTTAACACCAACAGCGGGGGTAACTTTGTCGGTGTCGGAGCATGTGTGCTCGAAAGAAGTAAAATGCTCACCGGGGATGCAAGTGCAAAAATGGTCTATTTTAAAACAGAAACACTGGGCGGGTCAGGATCAGCGGCAGGCGGAAATTGCTGGGCGATGATGCCTTCCGATTGCGACGGAACCATGCCTGCCGCCGGAACGCCAAATTATTTTGCCTACATCGATGGCAACAACACAGCAGAATTGCGGCTCTGGGCTTTGCATGCCGATTGGGTAACCACGACCAATTCGACTTTCACCTATGTTACGGCCCTGCCTGTGGCGGCCTATACGGGGATGGGTTCAGGTTCTGTTCCCGAGCAGCAAACCTTGTCACTGGATGCTTTGGGCGACCGGCTGATGTTCAGGAATCAATACCGCAATTTCGGGAGTTATGAAACATTTCTTACCTGCCACAGTGTCAACAGCGGCAGCGGAGTCGCAGGGATAAGATGGTATGAATACCGCAAAACAGGGTCGACATTCGCCATATACCAGCAGTCGACCTTCGCCCCCGGCGATGGAAAATCGAGATGGATGGGGAGTATCGCCATGAATGCCGTCGGCGATATCGGGCTGGCTTATTCCGTTTCAAGCAGCACGATGTACCCTTCCATCTGGTTTACCGGCAGAAAAGCTGCCGACCCGTTGAACCAGATGACGATCGCGGAGGGAGTTATCCAGACAGGAACGGTTTCGATGACCACCTATTCAAGATGGGGCGATTACTCTGCGCTCAATGTTGACCCATCAGACAATACAACGTTCTGGACCACACAGGAATATGT
>CAIKNA010000111.1 GCA_903828645.1 uncultured Bacteroidales bacterium | reverse complement strand
GCCGGTAACGTTGGAGGCCTGATCGGCAATGTGCTGATCAGCAACCAGAGTTATTCGGCATGCAATGTTACGGGGACCAATTATGTAGGGGGCTTCACGGGGGACAACCTGGGAGGCAACACATACAACTGTTATGCACGGGGTAATGTTACGGGCAATACCAGCGTAGGAGGTTTTTCAGGCACGGTCACAGGCGTGATGCAGTATTGCTATTCGACGGGACATGTAACCGGGATAACCGATGCAGGCGGACTTGTGGGATCAGACGGAGGCGGTTTTGCAGACAACAGTTTCTGGGATGTGAATACATCGGGCCAGGTAAGCAGTGCCAAAGGCACGGGAAAGACCACCGACGGGATGAAACGAGTTGGCACATACCTCAGTGATCCAAGCTTGTTTGTCTCCTGGGATTTCACCCTTGCAAGCAACATCTGGGGATTTAACGCAAGTGATAACAGCGGTTATCCATTCCTGCGGTTTGAGAATTATACACCGGCCACCTTGTGGCTTGGCACGACATCCACCGACTGGACCGATGTGAGCAACTGGAGCGAGAACGCATTGCCATCGACAGGAAATAAGGTGATCATCCCCGATGTGGTGAACGATCCTGTACTGGCCACGGCACAAACGGTGACCGACCTGTTGATCGAACAGGGAGGCCTGCTGACAGTTTCCACGGGAGGTCAGTTAACGGTAACCACTACCCTTACCAACAGCGGAGCAGCATCAGCCCTGGTGATTGATAACGGATCATTGATTACCAACGGAACGGTAACGGGACAGGCCACGGTAAAGCGCGGGATCGCAGGCGATCTGGGCTGGCACCTGCTGTCATCCCCGGTAACAGGTCAATCCATACTTGATGGAACGTTTGCCCCGCTGGCGGCTGATTTCAGTACCACCCCATCGACGAGTTATGACTTTTACAAATACCAGCCGATATCGGGAGGAGGCTGTGCCACATCCTATCTATGGCAGAATTTAAGGAATTCGGATCTGAGTCTGAATACGACAGACTTTGGAGCCACCCCGCAGTTTGATGTAAAGACAGGTTACCTTGTAGCCTATAGCCCGGACTTTCCAACCACAAAGATCTTTGCAGGAACACCCAATACGGGGGATCAGACCTTTACACTGACCACGGCCCCGTTATATTGTCCGTGGAATTTGCTGGGCAATCCTTACGCATCAGCCATCAACTGGGACCTGGTAACCGATAAATCCAATTTGCTGGATGGTTATTACTACGTGTATAATGAGAACAAGGCAGGCGGACCGGGGTACGAAAGCTACCTGGATGCAACACACAAGACCGATGGGGTGAATGGAAAGATAGCAGCCATGCAGGGCTTCTTTGTCCGGGCCCTGGGTGCATCGATTTCCATACCAAACTCGGCCAGGACCCACGCCAGTGACAGCTGGTTGAAGAGCACGAAAGAGACCCCGTCAAACAGGATCTCGTTAAAGATAAGTAACGGGACCCATTACGATGAGGCTTACATCCAGTTTGAATCCGATGGACAGGCAGGCAGCGACTGGTATGATGCCACCAAGATGCTGAGCTTTAACAAAGAGATACCCCAGATCTATACGATGGTTGAGGGTGATAAGAAGACCCAGATCAACTCGATGCCGTACATCACAAATCCGTTAACGGTTCCCGTGGGAATTGTTGCGCCGGCAGAAGGAACTTACAGCATCAATGTAACGGGAGTTGAGAACTTCAGCTTGCTGACCAGTCTGACGCTGGAGGATGTGAAGATGCATCATACGCAGAACCTGCTTCTGAACCCGGTATACAGCTTCACGGCCACGGGCAATGAAGATGCAGGGCGTTTTCTGCTTCATTTTGACGGAACGATCAGCAGTACGGATGACAGCAACCCGTTGAAGATCTATTCCACTGAAAAGACGATCAATGTTTATTGTGCAGCAGGACTGCAGAACGGGCAGATCATCGTGACCAACATGCTTGGCCAGCAGGTTCTTTCACAGAAGCTCAATGACCAGGTTCTGAACCAGGTGAACATGGGTTCAGTGAGTGGCTATTACATCGTGAAGGTACAGTCGGATAATGCAGTGAGGACATCCAGGGTGTTCATCAATTAAAGAATGACAGGAATGACGAATATGCGAATGACGAATGAAGAAAACGCATATACAAAGAGCAATGAAATCCAACATAAAACAATACATACGATTATGAAAAGACAATTGAGATTAATGATGGTTCTGGTAACCTTGTTTACCATGGTAAGTGTTTTGCCGGTAAGCGGCCAGGCGCCACCACCACCAGCGCATGGACAGAACGGGAACCAGACGAGTCCGGGCGGAGCCACAGGTTGCCCGCTGGATCGCAGGCAGGGGATCGTGCTGGCAATGGTTCTGAGCCTTGGCTATGCAGGGTTTGCATTGTACCTGCGCAACAAGAAAGAGAAAGAATCAGTCTGATAACTGGAAATTTCTTTTTGGCATGAAAAAGTCGTCTCATAAGGGCGGCTTTTTCTTTTTTCCGAATTATATTTCTTTTTTTTATCATTTTTCCCCACCCGGACATGAGTATAGGATCCCTATACGCAACCTATACGATACCCAAATGAAAAAGGTGTCCTGTCCCAAAGAAAATTCAATTCATAACATCGTAATAACATCCGAAAACTGTCTCTCAAGAGTTAACAGGTAAGATTATTGGAACAGCAAAAAAAAAGGTGCCTCATGATTTTGAGACACCTTGTTGTTAACTCCTTTTGGGAGATTATAAATTGACTTTCTTTGTATAAACACCGTCACTGGTAACAACCTTTACAAGGTAAGTTCCTTTGGTGACCTCCGGTTTGAATGAAGTAATTCCTTCTTTATCAACGTGCATTTGCATGGTTTCCCTGCCCAGCATGTCATAGAGATAAATCTCACCAGCCAGGGTTTTGCCATCAAGTTGCTGTACATAAACAATCCCTTCATTGGAGTAGATCTTTACAGGAACTGAATTCTGAACCTCATCAATACCAAATGTCGGGTTAACGAAATGAAGGACAAACCTGTCGGGATTATCCCCGGGAGTGTAGGTAAAGCTGTAATCTGCGGATGTTCTTAAATCCTGCGTAGTGCCGAGTTTAAGATCCTCCAGGCTGATTGAAACATTTTGCGGGAAACTCTCTATTTCACTTGCATGAAGCAGGTACTGTCCCGCAGTATTGATATAAAATCCCATGGGAACTGCAGCGTTTCTGCCTGTAAAAGAAAGGGCATTTACCGTAACCCGCTGATCTTCGATCTTAGTATAGATCTGCGGTGCATCTGCATTCCCCTGCATTTTATAAGCATCAAATCCCGGTTCGTACGTGTCGTTTCTTTCAGGATTAAAATAAACCGAAAGCTCATCTGAATATCCGTTCAGTGTTCCTGTTGCCGTGATACGAAGCAGGTCAGGTGTTGTTTCGGTTGATTTCCAGAAAGGTTCGCTCAACGTATGAGTACGGGCTGCATTTGAGAAGCCAACGGAACCTGTGTTCTGGATTGGAGATGCATTTGTGGCGCTGTTGCAATGCACATAGAAACCCTGCATCGGAGGAACATATTTTGAATGTGTTTCTCCTCCGCCGGGAACCCAAACCCGGAAATTACCCGAGCCTGTAGGATTCCAGAAATAAGCAGCTGTTTCAACCCCGCTGTAGGTTAACAATGAAGCATCAAGACCTGAAGGATAAGGATTCCCGACAATATTCCAGCCATCATATGCAGAGACGGAATCCATCCAGGACCTGGTGACGTTGTATGATTGTGTCCCGGTGTTTAGTGTTCCGGAGAATGATTTTGTGCATGTATTGTTGACCCACACATCATAACCTTTCATTGGTGCCAATGGAAGATACGTTGGAATGATGTATTCGGCTTTGTGCAACGGTTCGTTATATTGAGTCAGATATTCGGTTACAAAAATCCCGGTCAATCCGTTTGATATCGGGGAAGATACAAGGTGCCACTCACTTCCAGATCCTGTATTTGTCAGGTATCTTTCAACTTTTGCAGTACCGGTTCCGCTGAAACCATTGTCAATAAAAGAAGCTGTACCGCTGGCATTCGATCTCAGCACCAGCAAAGAATCTCCTGATGAGAGATTCGTTGTTCCGTGAACCGTGAGGTTCTTTGTCGGATTGATTATTACCTGGCCATTGGTGTTAACTGTCAGGTTGCTGTTTACATCGGCATTAACATTAAGCGTAACTGAGTTCGCGTTTGTAACGGAAAGATTATCAAATGCCGGAGGACTTGTTCCGCTGATTGTTTGCGCAGTAGTCCCGCTCATTAATAAAGTTCCGGTATAAGGAGTTGTAAAAGGGGCATTGGTTGTGAGGTCTCCATATATGGAAAGGGAAGAAGGCATTGTCTTGGTTGCAGTGCCGCTGAGAACGAGATTGTAGTATCCGGCAGATACTCCGTTTGGATTCACGATAGTCTGGGTACTGCCATTGCCATTATACTCCACTGTATTACTGAATAAGGCAGCATCAAGGGTGCCGGCTGGACTGAAAACTCCGGCGGGAATAAGCGTCAAAGCTCCTGCTATTTTTATCACTGCACCTTCCATTAATGTTAATCCGGCAGTGCTATCCACCATGACATTGAAAAAATTTGTTGTGCCATAACCATAAGTCAATGCATATTCACCTTCAAAATGGATGGTATTGCTGGTCCCGGCATTAAAAGTTCCTCCCTGGTTAACCCAGGAACCAAAGATGGAATCCGAAGAAGATGGACTGGCATTCAAAACGGAAAGATTTTCGAGGGTCAGATTCTGACAAGCAGCGCCATTGGGTAATAATGGATCATGATCTGTAGTAGTCGCATCAGGAATGATAACATCAATTCCGCTGGTAGGCGGGACATGACTTGGAGACCAGTTGTTCCCATCGTTCCAGTCGGTACTTACCGATCCGTTCCAGATAACCGGAGAGTGACCAGATGTATTTAAGTAAAGGTACTTGTCGTTAAAGCTTGAGGTAAAGTCCGCAATATTAAGATTTGCAAGTTCGATCCAATTATCCACCGTGTTATAATTCGAACGGCCAAGTTCTGTAGAACTACCGCCTGCACCGGGAATAGACCAGTCTACCAGCCGGTTTTCAAAATTTCCGTTCAGTTCACTGTGCAAATAGTGCAGGACCAGGACAGCTTTTGTCCCGGTTCCACCGGTTTGAATTAAATCGTATTTCCGTAAAACTGCCCCGGCAACAAGTTCGGTTCCGCCAATAGAAATCTTTAAAGACATTGAACTGGGAAGTGTGCCAACGTTTGGGAATGTTACAGAAGTAAACATATTGCCCATTGAATATGTAACGTTCGGGGAAATATCATCACGTTTGACGATCCCGGTCATATCTCCTGTTCCCGTTGTTTCTGCGGATGGGCCCATGGTCAGTGTATGAACTCCCATATCCAGGATTCCAAGAATGTCAGAAGGATTGTTATGTGTCAACGCAAGTGTCCCGGTAACGGTGATATCCCCGGTTGCAATCGCTCCTGCAGCACCAACCATTGAAAGGGTCTCATAAGTTCCGGAAACAACTGTTTGTGATGTTACTCCATCAGCGGCATATTCTACCGTGCCACCCCATGTTCTGCCAGAAGGAATCGGTGTGACAGAAGTGCTTTTCGTCGACAGCCTGCCTAGATTGATCAGGTCAGTACCAATGCTGATCAACTGATGTGTGTCGAGGTCCAGCGAAGCATTATAGCCGATAAGCAAATGTCCTCCCAGAGTGCAGTTTGTGCTGGTACCCAGTTTAACCCCTCCTCCCGTATTGAAAACATTCAGGTTGTAGATGGAAAACCCCCCGGTTGTGGTAATTGTCTGCAACAGGGATCCGTTAAAGGTCAGGGTGCTGCCTGCAGGAAAATCGTTGGTCGCACCATTATCTGTCCAGTTACCGCCAATATAATGCTGGTATGATCCAAAATTAACCGTTGTTCCGGATGAAAGGAGAACATTCCCGACAACGGTAATCTGTCCTAATGCATTTACTGTATCCGTACCTGCAACCGTTAAGTCTCCATAAATTGTTAAAGCTGCGGAAGGCATTGTTTTGACACGATTCCCGCTAAGTTTCAAACTGGAGTATCCGAAGGGAGATCCGTTTGGCTTTATCACTGTTTGGTTTGTTGTCCCGTTATATTCAATGATGTTAGCGTTAGTGGTTGCATGCAATATACCGGCATTGGTAATGCTTCCGGCGATACGCATATTATTTCCGGCTTCTAACGTCAAACTATTGCCTGATGGTCCAATCGTAATATTATAAAAATCAGTGGAGCCTCCCATGCTTGCATTGACATTGGAGAAAGTTACCATACTTGTTCCGGGAAGAAAAGTCCCGGTATTCCTCCATGCACCTGTACCTCCAAAAATAGTAAGACTGGCACCTGCTGCAGTACCGTCCAGTGTTGCACCGACTGCAATAGATACAGTAAATGCTTTAGCCGTGGCTGTTAATTTTGGATTAAATGTTGTTCCTGACGGAATGACGACAGCATCATTTTCGGTTGGAACAGCATTCGGAGACCAGTTCACGGGATTGCCCCAATCGGTGCTTGTCTCGCCAAACCATGTAAGCGTTGTTGCTGCTGATTTTTCAGGTACTCCCGAGCCATCGGTAAACAGTGTGGCGAAATTGGGCATGGCTGGATTTGAGTCTCCGAACCACAGGTCAAAAACAGCATTCTGTATTGCATTACCCTGGCTTGATGCTCCATAATATGGACCAGCAGGCACATCCGGGGCTGATGCCATTGTCCCAAATGAGACTTTTGATACTGAACGATTAAGATCGTTCTGAGCAATCATCGACTGCAAGAAAAGAAAAGACAGCAGGAGAAAAGCTATAAATCGTTTCATAAATAAAAGAATTATGGTTGATAGATAAAAAACTGAATATAAATGCAATATTTTCAGCTACTTGAGGTAACTCTTGGAAAAAATTACACCTGGTTCAGCAGCAAATTATGTGAATATAATAACAAGTAAAAGTAGCAAAATTTCTTATTGTAACAAGACTATCAGAAAAGAAATCTCTAGATTATTCATCCGGTTGTATCAGCAATCGTCATATCATTTACATAAAAAACAGATAATCAGGTAAATAATTATGAACAATTTTAATGAAACCGGAATTAAAAAAAATATTATTTCTTGCCTGGAAGAAAATAAATTTCCCTGGTACCATATTCATGATACCAGGGGGTGAGGGGAAGGAAATTTATTTATCAGCTTTGCTTTTGAGACTATCGTACAAAGCCGGAGGAGATGCAAATGTTGTTAAGTCTTCAGATTACTTCAACAAGTTGTTCTTTTTCCAGTCTGCATAAATGTTCTGGGCAATTGTTGCTGCGGCCTGGTCCACATAATTTGGATCCACAACCTGGATATCCGCCGTCCATAATGCATCTTTTGAAGCCTTGGTAAATACACTTGCTTTCAGGCTCACAACAGATGTTGTTGTCCAGTATCCACCCGTAGTTACGGTACTGCCGCCATAAAAGCCGTCGCCATAAAAACCGCCACCCCAGTAGCCGCCACCCCAGTAACCACCGAAGCCGCCGTTTATATAGGTTGTTTGTGGAATATAGTTTTCGGATTTATCGGTTCCCTTATAAACAAAAACCAGGATCGCATCGGCACCGAGACTATCGCACTTCCGCTTGATATCTGCAATCGGGTACTTGACATTGGGATTAAGAAAATCAAGCGAACCAACCGACTTCATCCCCTGAGTGTTAAAATAGGCATCCACCGACTGTTCAAATGGTTTCATGTACTCCAGCTTGTCGAAAAGAGGCATCACAACGACTTTCGAAATCTGTGATTTATCAGCAGGATTTTTCCAGGATGTCATTGTGACCGAGGAACTGCAGGAGGTGATGACAACTGCGGCAATAATTGCCAGTAGATTCAAATAAATTTTTCTAGTTTTCATGGATGTTGGATTTAGTAAATGATTATCACTTCTTTTCTGCAGTACCTTTTCTCCCACCGACTGGTGGACTGGCGTTGACGCCGCCTTGAGGAATATGCTCGAGCCAGCAGTATCCGTTGGTAAGTTGCTGGCCTTTGTAGGTGCCGCTGCAGGTCCCCCAATGCTCATACAGGGGTGGATCCCAGCCCCACATGCTGAAGTTGACTTCCAGCACTCCGTCGGGGGTCGTTGCTTTTATCGTGAAAGATTTGTTGGCTTCGATGGGTGTGACTTCGAAATCGGAGGGGAGTATGTATTTTCCGTTGATGAAAAGTCCGGCATCCTTGTATTTTCCTGTCATCACAAAGATCCCTTCGGCCTGGTCGGTGGTGAAGGGGACCCACCATTCATTTCCGTACTTCAACAGTGCGGTCCTGTAATCGGCTCCTTTAGCTCCCCCGCAAAAAAGGTTCTCCTGCTCTCCAAAACCGCTGGCTTTTACTTTTTTACCATTGATGATGATCTCGGCCTCGGCTTTGCCGGTTTCCTCGAATCCAGTATTGGGGGAATTCGGGAGGATCAGAGCATAGTCGACATTCTTGTTGTACCAGAAAGAATACCCGTTGGCCATCTCCGATTCAATCTCAACATTCTTGTCCTTGTACTTCAGTTCGATCTTTCCTTCGGCCAGGGTATACACCAGGGATTGCCCGTTCTCTTCAACAGTCCATATGATCTTTTTCTTTTCGGCCTTCAGTTTGGGCAGGGTGTTGAATTTGACTTTTATGATCTTCAGCGGATCGGTGCTGCAGCTGTATGCAAACACGGTGGGGGGAACAAGTTTACCCGTACCATGATGGTTAATATACACGTATGCCATATACAAGTTACCATCATCGCCCTTGCCCACAAAATTGTACCAGTAGTTCCAGCGGGGCACGCCATGCACTTCCATCAGTTTAAGGTCTTCGATGGTAGCTTTATGGATCTTTCCCTGGTCTTTGGGATCTTTCAGAGGCGTGGAAGCCGCGTAATCGGGCACATTCACTGGGGTGTACTGTTTGAGCAGGGTATCGGCCCGGATAAGCATTTCAGCGGTCTTTTTCAGGTCGCCTGCATCCAGGGCTGTCTTTGCCCCGGTAATCAGCGTATCGGCTTCTTTTGCTTTGAGCAGAATGCCTTTCGCGTAGATATCATACCACTGGGTCTTCGAAATGTCCAGTTTTGCCTGGAGTTCGGTGATCTTTGCAGCAGCTTGTTCTTTGGTCATTTTTGGTTGTGTGGTGCAACTGATCTGTACAGGAATGATTCCTGTAAACAGCAGCAGGATCAAAAAATAATTAAACTTTTTCATAGGTTTCGTTTTTTGTGAATATTAAATGCAGTTAGTTATTTTTCTCTTCAAAGATCACATCATGCTTCTTTCCGGCATCCAGTGTCAGCACATAAGATGTCAGGTTTATGACGACTTTCTGCGGCACTTTATCAACATTGAGTGTGTAAGATTTTGCAGGATCAAGGTTTATTACTTTGAAAGACGTACTTCCTGATCCGCTTTTCTCAAGTGTGGAGATGATCAGCGCCTTCTTGTTCCGGTCATAGATTGCCCGCTTCAGTATGACCTTTTTAGTATCAACCCCGGTAATGGCCGGCTCCGTGAAGTGTTTCGCATCAAATGGTTTGTTAACCATGGTGTAGAACCCTTTAGGCGGCAAAGCCCGTGCAATTCCGATCAGACGATCGGCAAGATCGGAGTGCTGGGGAAAGCTTTTCATGTTGGTGGCATCGCCATGTCCCTCGATCTGTGTTGAACGGCAGCAGGCAGGAACGCTTTTCTGATTGTCTGCTGATGTTGGAGCAGGTGTGACCGGAGTAGCTGCCGGTTTCTTATCTGCATCTGCTGCTGCCAGGTTTACCGTAGGGACCTTGTCCATAAAGGGATAATGAAAAGTGCCATCGAGCCATACCGGTGAATAGATACTATCGACTGTTTTAAGTAAACCCTTGCGGGCCGTTTCGTCTCCCACTTCCGCTGCCAGCGCTGTGAAGAATGCATAATAGGCATCCGGTGCGATTACATCTTTGGTAAGTGTAACACTTCCGTTTGGGTGCATTTTATAATGTTTTTTCTTGAAGGACGGATACAATTTTTCAATTAAAACCGGGTTCCATGCATGCATGAAAGTGCCGATCCAACCATCGTTTCCGCCCGAGTTGAAATCGACTCCCTTTTTAACCATCTCTGTCATCGTGGCATCCATCTTATTCCCATATTTTGGATTCCAGCCCGAAAAGGCCCAACCTTGCTTGATCAGGTAAAATGAAGCAAGATCTTTGGTTTTTGGATTAATAAAGACTTTTTCAAACCATGGATCGAATGTAGTTTGTGCCGCCTTATAATAACGGGTGTGGTGCATCTCATCATACAGCAGCCAGCTTATCATAGGATGTGTGTTGCATGCAGGGAATACTGCATTCCTTTCACATTCAATTCCGGGAACCGGGTTTGTCATCATCTGCAGAAACATTACTTCCTGCAGGCTCTTGTTGTCATACACAAATTTCTTACTGTCACTAAGTTGAAAGACAATTGAGCCCGGCTGATCCCATTTCATATCCGCATAGAGCATCTCGTACAAGTTGATCATCATCCCGAGATGACCTGAATACATAATGTTTCCAAGCGATACAGGATCATCATTCTGTGGATAGGGACGATCCATATTTGGCTCAAATTTTGTGATTCCCATGCTTTCATGCGACCAGTATTGCCAAACTTCCTTCTGCAACATTCGTTTTACAAGGTTGTCGAATGCGGGTTGGATTGCTTCCTGCCATGCAGGAAATTTGTGGTATTGCTCAATTGCCAGGAAATAGGATGAAAAGGCAATAGTATAGCGACAAGCACTTATTCCCTGGTCATCAACTTTCTGATAGTTTGTAAAGTCAGATATCTTCTGATCTGCCAGTTTCAGGTTCCAGAGGAGTTGCCCCCACTCTTCGCCCGTTACGGCAGGATAAGAACCGGGATTGACCGACTGTGACATCATGCTAAATGATGAGGTCAACAATCCAAGAAGGAACAGAAGCCATGTAATCTTTTTCATTGTTCGGATATTTTATTGGTTGTTTGAGATTGACTAACATTTTAGATTTTGTGCAGGCTCATTTAGGAAACAGCAGACTGATCGCGGCTTTTACATACATATTGGCACCATTTGCCGGGCAAACTACATTATAGTAATAGCCAAGATTGGCCGACATCATTTGTTTCCTTATATGGAAAGCTTTAATGCCTGCGAGTCCCACCGGTACTGTCCAGACATCTGCCGGTTTTTCCTTCCAGTTAGCATAGATTTCCGGAGCATAAGAAAGCGCCCATCCATGCTTGAAATTGTAATTGGCAAAAGCATTTATATAAAGCTGGTTGACATCAGGCATCGAACCATCACCTGCATAAGACCAGCGCTGGTTCACCAATGCACCTACAACCCAGTGTTTCATCATCAGCAGTCCAACCCCTATCGGACCTGCCGTCCATTTCCCGGAACAGAGTTCATACGGTGCGCCCGTCGGGAAAGATACCATAGGCCCCAAACCCCAGATAAATTTTTTGGTTTTGGATGGAGCAAAATAAAACTGAAGCTGGATGTCAGACAATCCCGTCTTGCTGACTGGTGCCGGAAGGAAGACAACCGGAATTATTGCCCGTAGTACCAGGTTCAGCCCACTGGATAATTTGACCGGCACCACTGGCTTTAACTCCAGGGTGGAAGCAAAGTTCTTCTCATGTCCCCAATTGAAATTCCCATAATACCCAAGCGGTACCTGAATCATTGATTCAACCGGGTTCTGGGTTTTCTTCGCGAGTTCAGTCATGTCCATCGCTGGCTTTGCCTCTTGGGCAAATAGGGTGTTGAAGATATTCTGTGACATAATTAAAAGGAATGTCACCATTAATACATTCAATAGATTTTTGACTGCCATGTTTTTCATTTTATCAGGTTATTGAAGTCTTTGTTTGTAATAATTATCTGAACTTGATATGAATGATGAATGAAAGTGAGAAGGAACCTTGCTGGATTTTCATGACCCGGAAAATATAGGTTCATTCTGAAAATTATATATGCAAGAGATGTGCCAGAAGGATAGACGAAAAGATCTGTTTTGTAATAAAGTAATGCAAGTATGACAAAATGAGCAAATTATGCTTTGTAATGCAAGAAAAAATTCGGGTAATGTCAGATGCAACTTGTGGAACAGCATTTATAAAATCGCACACATGTGCGTTTATGAAATCCGAAAATAATAGATACATTTGGCACTAATAAGAAATCTTAAAAACCGAACCATGAAAAAATGTATTTTCCTTCCGTTCCTGGTTGCTTTTGCAATCTTCTATCTTTCATCCTGCAAGCCACAAAAAGCTGAGTTGGGAACCGATGCTCTCGCATCTCACATTGATTCCACTGTTAAAGCAGGAGATGATTTCTTCCTGTTTGCTAACGGGAAATGGTTCAAGCAAAATCCGATCCCAGCAAGTGAACAGAGTAACGGGATCTGGCAATTGATCCAGGATACGATCAATGCACAGGTTCGTCATGTCTGTGAGACCTCAGCTGCAATCAAGGATGTACCCAAAGGAAGCAACAAACAAAAGATCGGAGATCTCTTTTATACGGGCATGGATAGCGTAAATCTTAATAAAAAAGGCATTTCCGATCTGAAAGGTGACCTGGATATGATTGATGCAATAAAGGACCGGAATGGCATTTTGAAAGCAGCATCCTACATCCATACAGTTGCCGGTTCTCCTTTGTTTGGATTTTATGTTGCACAGGACGACAAGATCAGCAGCAAGATCGCTGTAGAAATTTCCCAGGGTGGATTAAGTCTTCCCGACAGGAATTTTTATTTTGATACTGATCCGCGCACTGTTTCCATCCGGCAGAAATTTCTCATTCATCTTGAGAACATGTTCCGCATCATGGGTTACACTGATGATAAGGCAAAATCTGCTGCAATTAAACTTATGAAACTGGAAACCGATCTTGCAAAAAATTCACGCAAACGCGAGGATACACGCGATCCCTGGAAGAATTACAACAAGATGACGGTAAACCAGCTTGAATCTTCCACCCCTGATATTGACTGGAAAACATTCATGAATGGTGTCGGACTGCAGAATGTGGACAGTGTGATTGTTGGTCAGCCGGAGTTTTTAAAAGCACTTGACGGATACCTGAAATCCTACACAATTGATGACTGGAAAATCTACCTGAAATATCATCTTATCAGGGGTCTTTCGCGTTTCCTGGATGACAAAACTTTCCATGAATCGTTTGATTTTTATTCTGCAACTCTTCGTGGTGTCAAGGAACCTAAACCACGATGGAAACGTGTTGTAGAGGAAACTGACGGATCACTGGGAGAACTGATCGGGCAGGTTTATGTAGATGAATATTTGCCAAAGGGAACGAAGGAGAAACTTGTTGAGATCGGCAATGCCATCAAAACGGTTTTTGCAGAACGGATCAAAGCCCTTGATTGGATGAGCAGTGTGACGAAAGAAAAGGCATTGAAAAAATTGAATTCCGTGATCATGAAAGTCGGCTATCCCGACAAATGGAAAGATCTCAGCAAAATGGAGATCGACCGTTCATCGTATGTGAAAAATGTGATGAATGCAAACCGTTGGGAGTACAATTACATGATCTCAAAATATGGAAAGCCTGTTGACCGCGCCGAATGGGATATGGAACCGCAAACTTACAATGCTTACTATAATCCTTCCAATAATGAAATCGTTATTCCGGGTTGTAACATCATTGTTCCGGGATATGAAGGGAAAATGGCTGACGATGCACTTTTGTATGCTATTATCGGCGCGACATTCGGACATGAGATCACGCATGGCTTCGATGACCAGGGCTG
>CAIKNA010000110.1 GCA_903828645.1 uncultured Bacteroidales bacterium | reverse complement strand
GTCGTGAATATCAACGGCAAAATTATCACTGGAATATTGCCACTGGTAGGTTACTCCCGAACCGGTTGTGTAACCGGTTGCTGTAATGGTTGGAGTCATCGGCCCGCAGGAAGAAGCGGTACCGCTTGCCGTCCCCCCCGTTGCCCCTGAACAGGCGGGAGGAGTGAATTCATCGGCACCCATGTCGGGTGTGGAAACATCCCTCGTGGTGCCATCGATATCCGTGGTCACTGCACCTAAAGGTGTTCCCAGGTTGTTGATGGCATCATTCAGGGTAGTATTCAAATGAAGATCGGTAGTTGAAATAAATACGGGGGCAACATTGATTGAATGGGCATCCTGGCCTGAAAAGGATTGCCATGTGGCAAAGCTCCTGTCGTTGGTTGGCCAGTATCCCAGTGTCGCCGGATTGACCGTGTATAAATCATTATAATCTGAAGTCCAGGTTCCAAGCGAGCGCAAATTTATGGTATAGTGGGCGCCGGTTCCGCCTGTACGGGTATTGACGAAAATGTTATCCTTCACCACATCAGTTGTGGCAGACGTGTTTACCCTGTAAAAACAGGATGTGGATGATGCCCCTGTTGCGCTGCCTGAAATGCTGACAGAATTATAAAGCGTGTTATAGGTTGCGGCAGAAGACGTATTGTCATAAAATCCATAGATTACCGGGTTGGTTGCACTTCCTCCCGAAAGAGCGATAAAATTGTTGGAACATTCACCTCCGCCTGATCCAATAAGACCGATGCCGATTAAAAAAGGAGTAGCCCCCGACGATGAAGAACCAATATTGTATATTTTATTTTTCCGGGCATTGCCGTTCAACCTTATACCATACATGGAAATACTGCCTGTACCCTTGTAAGTGAAATTAGCCAGGATGTTATTTTCCACCCTGCTTCCTGTTGCTGAATTACTGACATTGATTAAGTTAGATGCCGTCGGTGTGGTATTTGTTCCTGCAATAGAAATACTGTTTGCATTGCTGGCATGTCCGATCACATTGCCTGATCCTGTGCCAACATTCACAAGTCCTGCAAGAACCTGGATCCCGTTAAATATTGATCCGGCCGCATTGCTATTGGTGCTGGTCAAACTGATATTCTGGATAACATTCCCCTGTAATGAAGTTGCCGTTGTTGTTCCTACAGACAAATAGATACCTTCGAAATCGACATCCGCATTGTTTACCCATGCCCCCCCGCCACAACCGGGCAAACTGCCGCCGATATTGTTATTGCTGATAACATGGTTATTATTGCCATTGACACGAATTGATGTTTGTGCAGTTGAAGTGGCAGCGCCGGTCATATAAAAACTATTGCCGGTAATTACTGCACCATCTGCAATGGCTGCAGCGTTTATTCCATAACTTGTCCAGTTATAAATATTGTTACCGGTGATGGTCAGACTATTGGTATTCACACTTGAATAGATGGCGATGCTGGGGTTCCCGGTGGTCCCGCCTGTCGCATCATGAATGTTGTTGTTGGATATGGTCACCGAATTGGGAAGTGTAGCTCCTATAAGAATAGTTCGGGCGGTTGCAGCCGTGGTTCCGTTGTTTTCTATATCGCAATTTGTTACTGTACAGAAAGTTGAACCATTCGAAAATTTTAAGGTTGGCCCTGTATTGGCCGGGATGGCATTGGTGTTGCGGAAGAGCAGGTATTTCCCGGCTCCGCCGTCAATGGTCAATCCATCGGCACCGTTTATGCTGATCATGGGTGAACCGGTTGCAACAGCCGTACCTGAAATGACCCTCACCGTTGTTGCATCCGGCTGGATGGTAACCGTATAGGCTCCGACCCATTGGTTGAGCGCAATGGTGCCGTCTTCGGTTAGGTCTGAGGTAATATTCACGGTAAGGTTGCCGGAGAGCCCGCAATTGTTGATCGCCGCAAATAATCCGTTCCCGGCGGTGAGCGAAGTGAATGTCTGACCTGTTCCTACATTGACTGTTCCGGATAAGGGGCTGCATGAAAATTCATCGGCACCCATGTCGGGAGCGGAAAGATCCCTCGTGGCGCCATCGATGTCGGTAGGTACGGCGGCCAGAAGTGTTCCCAGGTTGTTGATGCCATCATTCAGGATGGTATTCAAATGCAGGTCTGTACCCGAGATAAACACAGGGGCCACATTGATTGAGTTTGCATCCTGACCTGATGCGCTTTTCCACGTGGCAAAGCTCCTGTCGGCAGCCGGCCAGTACCCTAAGGTTGCGGGGGCAGAGGTGTACAGATCGTTATAATCAGAGGTCCATGTACCGGCAATGGATGCATAGATCGCGTAATGCTTGCCGGTACCGCCCGCTGTCCTTGTATTGGAGAAGATGTTGTCTTTTACAACGTATGTAGTGGTTGAGGTTGCTCCCTTGAAAAACGCATAGGTTGACGAGGAAGTGGTAGCAGAACCTGTAATATTGACTGAATTGAAATAGATATTATATGTCGCGCCTGTTGCGGTATTATCGTAAATACCGTAGATCGTCGGGTTGGTGGCACTTCCTCCCGAAAGGGATATGAAATTGTTGGAACATTCGCCGCCGCCGGTTCCTTTAATATTGATCCCCATGATCCAGGATGTCGAACCCGCATTTGAACAGATGATATTGTATATTTTATTTTTTCTGGCATTTCCGTTTAACACCAGAACATACGGAGATCCGTCTCCCGATCCGGTATAGGTATATCCGGCCATGAGGTTATTTTCAAAATTGCTTCCCGTAAAAGATGAGGAGCCGTCAATTAAGGCAGAATAATACAAGGTATTTGTCCCTGAAACAGATATTGAGTTGGTGATGGTGGCATGTCCCACTATATTTCCTGAAGTGGTACCCACATTCACCAGGCCTGCAAATGCATAGATGCCCGTAAAAGCAGACCCCGATGAACTGCTGTTTGTACTGGTCAGGCTGATATTTTGAATGGTATTACCCTGGACGGAAGTCGGAGATGTTGTTCCAACCATTAACAGAATCCCGTTGAAATCGACATCAACACTATTCGTCCATGCAGCACCCCCGCAATTTGCCGACTGGCCGCCGATATAGTTGTTGCTTATCGTATGACCATTTCCGGCTTCCACATCAATCGCATATTGTCCCGTTGCCGTGGAAGTTGCAGTCTGGTAAAAACTGTTGCCTGTGATCACAGCCCCGTCTGCAACATTGCTTAAAAAGATTCCCTCAACAGACCAGTTGTAGATATTATTCCCGGTTATCGTCAGCGTATTTGTAAGGGTGCCGGAATATATGGAATTGTGCGGATTTCCCGATGTCCCGGCTGTGGCATCGTGAATTTTATTGTTGGAGATGACCACCGAATTGGTACCTGTGCCAATCACAACATTTCCTGCCGTGGCAGATGTACCGTTGTTTTCAATATCGCAATTCGTCAGGGTACACAAGGTCGAACCATTTGCATACTGGATGGTGGGACCGGTATTGGCCGGGGTGGCATTGGTGTTGCGGAAGAGCAGGTATTTACCGGCTCCGCCATCGATGGTCAGCCGGTCGGCCCCGTTGATGCCGATCATTGGCGAACCGGTTGCAACAGCCGTTCCCGAGAGGGTCCGTAACGTTGTTGCATCCGGCTGGATGGTGACGGTAAAAACCCCGGTCCTTTTGTTAAGGGTCACCGTGCCGGGTTCTGTGATATCGGAGGTAATGTTTGCCGTAAGGTTGCCCGAAAGCCCGCAGGTGTTGATGGCCTGGAATAATCCGCCAATTCCTGTCAGTGTGGTGTAGGTTTGACCGGAACCAACATTGACTGTTCCGGATAACGCGCTGGCACACAGCATTTCATCGGCGCCGATATCGGGTATTGTCAAACTGCGGGTATCACCATCATAATCATCCAATACCGTAGCAATGGGAGCCGCCCCACCGTCGATCCCG
>CAIKNA010000109.1 GCA_903828645.1 uncultured Bacteroidales bacterium | reverse complement strand
TCCAGGGATTTTTGCCATAATTCAAGCGGATAATTTTCAAATTTTGATTGTTCAATGGCAGCCTTCGGGTCTTCAAGCATATCGTTGATCGCTGCATTGTTCACCAGGACATCGATCCTTTTATATTTAGCCATGACATCCTTCCGTAGTTTGATGACCGATTCCTTTTTGGTCACATCCAGGGAATGTCCGATAGAAAAGTCCAGATAGTGTTTGGCAAAATCCTGGCACTTTTGCTCATCCAGATCAGTTACTACCACATGGGCACCGGCTTCGTTCAATGCAATGCAGTGCTTTTGCCCGATAAGGCCAAGGGCGCCGGTTACAATGGCAGTCTTGCCTATTAGTGAAAACAGGTTGCTCATCATCATTTGGATGGACGGGGTTTGGGTTTGGTATTGAATTCCGATGTTTTCCTGAACGTTGGTTGCACAGGGATGCCCCTGAGTTGTTTTAAAACCGTATTATCCCTTACTGCTTCTTTTAATTCAGACAATACTTCCCGGTATGCAGATAAGGTATATTCTATATCTGCCATCGAATGGGAATAACATACATTATGAATTCCTGACCATAGTATTCCGCGTTTAATTAACTCTTGTTGTACAAAGGATTTAAGTGCCAGGGGATTGCCCGTTTTTTCGTCAAAGGTGACCATGCTCCTGAAATTATAGCCAACAGCCCGGGTATAGTCCAGGCCAAGTTTCATGGCGATGACATTATATCCCTCCCGTAAGATCTCTCCTTTTACCGAAATCGCTGAAAGAACATCTTTATCCTTCATTTCCCCGATGGTTGCTTTCACAGCGGCCAGCGACAGTGCTTCTCCTCCGAAGGTCGAAAAAAAGAAAACCTCGTCCTCAAGCACCTTCATGATCTCCCTTTTCCCGGTTAGGACGGAAATTGGCATCCCGTTGGCCATAGCCTTTGAAAAGGTTGCCATATCGGCACTGATCCCGAAATATTCCTGGGCACCACCCAGCGCCATCCTGAAGCCGGTCCACATCTCATCAAATATCAGCAGGATCCCTCTTGCATGACAGACATCCGCGACCTTTTGTAAAAATGAATCTTTGGGTTGCTCGAATACAACCGGTTCCAGGATAACTGCGGCAACATCATCATCAATTGACCGGGTCAATGAATCGATATCATTGTAGGAAAAGGTGTAGGTAAGATCTTTTACACACTGGGGAATGCCGGCATTACGCGCGATTGTGCTCACATACCAGTCATGCCACCCATGGTACCCGCAACACAGAACCTTGTTTTTACCGGTATATGCCCTGGCAATCCGGATGGCGGCACTGGTTATCTCTGCCCCCGATTTCCCATACCTTACCGACCCGGCATTGGGAATGATCTCCCTTATTATTTCGGCCACTTCAACCTCCAAAGGATGCATCAGGGAAAAGGTAATACCGTCAGCCAGTTGCCTCCTGATCGCTTCATCCACGGCCGGGTATGCATAACCAAGGGAAATGGGGCCTATCCCCATATTATAATCAAGGTATTCATTCCCGTCAACATCCCAAACATGCGATCCCTTTCCCCTGACGAGGTATTTTGGGGCAACACCGTTTACATACTGGGTCGGCCCCTTGGCAAGGGTTTGAGAAAAACAGGGGATAAGCCCGTTTGCCCGTCCATAAAGGTCATTTGACTTGTCAATAACCGGATACTCCGGGTTAAACGCAACTTTGTTCGACATGGTTTTGGATTAATATTCGTTTTGCGATGGACTCACCATCAAGACCGTGAAAATTCAGTGCTTCCGAAGGAGAGCCACAGGCCGGAAAGCCATCAATGGCAAATATGGTAAAGTTATTATGCTCCATCAGGTTTGCATTCGTCAACTCCGAAATCAGGAATTCCCCCAGTCCTCCATACCGCGCATGGTCCTCCAGAACGAAAATAGGGTTATGCCCGGCGATCATCTCCTCAAGCCATGGCAGATCGAGCATATTGAGCCACGGCATATTGATTACCTCAAGCTCGAAACCGTCGTTTGCCAGGATTTCCGAAGCCAGCAGGGCTTCGTGAAGCATCACAGGGCCATAGGCAAACATCAGGGCATCTCTGCCTTCACGAAGGACAACTCCTCTCCCTTTTGTTAACTGGTAGGACCGTGGTAAACTGATCTCCGCCGGGGATGGGCTGATGTTCATCCTGATCGCACAGTTGTTTGTGGCGACGTTTACACAGTAGTACACGACCATTTCGGTCTCAACAGGATTGCAGGGCTGGATGATTTCCATATTTGGAAGCGCTCCCAACAGTGAAATGTCCCTGATGCTTTGATGCGACTTCCCCGGTCCGGAAGGAATGAGGCCGGCGTAATGACAGGCATAAATGATTTTATGTTTTTCCGTGCAATTGTTGTAGATCTGTTCGTTTGCCCTGGAGACCAGAAAGCCGGCAAAGGAATTAACCACCGGGAGAAAACCCATTTTAGCCAATCCTCCGGCCATTGAAACCATGTCCTGTTCGGCAATTCCGTTTTCAATAAAGCGGTCGGGAAATGCATTTTCAAAGTAACGCAACCGGCAATCGGAAGAAAGATCGGCATCCAGAACAATGAGATCCTGCCTGCGTAAACCCTCTTTTAGCAAAGACTTTCCGAAGGCTTCAACCACATATTCCGAATTCTTTTTTAAAAGGTTGTTCATTGGGGCGGCAGTACTGACAGGTTCGCCCAAAGCGTTATATATTCCCGGGGCATTGCCGGAATTTTTCAGAGATTGAATATCTGTTTTAATGATAGGTGAATACCCCGTCACGTTCAGGTAATCATCAATCCTGCCGGTAATTTCATTAAAAGCCATGACGAACGATTCATCATCAGGCGCCCCTGCATGCCACGGATAGAGTCCATGGCTGTTTTTCAAGGCAGCAGGATGTTCCATAAAAGAAACACCCTTGCCTTTAATCGTATCGGCGATAATGAATTTGGGTTTATCGGTTATGGTTTTCAGTTCCCTGAATGTTTTATCAAGTTCCGAAAAGTCATGACCATCAACCCTGACCACATGCCATCCAAAACTTCTGATTTTACCTTCAAGGTCTCCGAGGGAGATAATTTGCTCCACAGGTTTGTCCGATTGAACCTTATTATGATCCATGATGACCGTCAGGTTCGTGATCTTCTGCTGAACGCATGACTGGAGTGCCTCATAATTCTGACCCTCCTGGAATTCCCCGTCGCCGGTCATGACATAGATATCCCCGGTTAGACAAAGCTTTCGTTTGGCCCAGGCCATTCCTCTTCCCTTGGAGATGCCCATCCCCAGGGAACCCGAATTGGCCTCTATTCCCCTGATCCGGATATCAGGGTGTCCGTCGAGTCCATCGATCCTCCTTAATTTCAGGATCTGTTCCTGTGTCAATATCCCCAAAGAGAAAAGTACCGAATAGAGCCCCGGAACATCATGCCCCTTGGATGAAAAATAGATATCCCTGTTTGGGTTGTCGAATCCCACTTCAATCGTGTTCAACTCTTTGTAGTAGAGCCAGGTAACAATATCCATGGAACTGAAACTTGACCCCAGATGACCCGAACCTGCATTTTTAACCATTGCCAGGGTATTGGCCCTGCACATATCTGCAATGAGGGCGACTTCCTCATAGAAATCATGGTCAAGGTTCATAATCCTTGTAAACTCTTTAGCCGGAATTATTTCTAGATTCATATCTCATAATTTTTCGTTTGTATTCGTCAATTGTAAAAAGTTCGTTCATGTGGTTTTCATACCAGTAGGAGCCGATATATTGCCTGTTCAGTTCCTGGATTTCCGGATGTCTTTTTATCAGTGACAAAATATCATCCAGACCGAATTCCGGGTCATCCGGAAACAACCTGTCATAAACCTCGCTGATGAAATGATAGTCCTCACGGTAATCAATGGTCCATCGATGTGATATTGAATAATCAAAGCCCCTGGGCCAGCGTACATTCCCTATCCTGAATGCTTCAGGGTTTTCCCATATATACGGAGTGGTGTGTTCCCGTTCAAAATCTTTCCGTGCTTTTTCCCAGGCGAGTTTGAGGGTTGCGATCGAGAAGATTTCAACATCGTTGCCGTCCGGATAGGTTGCCGGGTGCAAATTGCTGACGAAATCGAAGGCCGGGTAATTTTGCAGGTAATAACCGATCACCTGGTCGATGATCGACGGATCGATCAGTGGACAGTCGGAAGGAATTTTAACCAGGGCATCTGCATTATATGCAAGGGCCAGCTGGTAATGGCGGTCAAGCAGGTCGGTAAGACTTCCCCTGAAACAACTGATCCCGATTTTTTCACATAGTTTTGCTATGACATCATCGTCGGGCATGTCGGAGGTGGCAACGACAAGGATCCCTTTTAAATTTGACCGCCTCACCCGTTCGATCATCCTTACCAGCAAAGGTTTTCCACACAAAGGCAACAGGACTTTCCCAGGTAAGCGCCGTGATGTATTTCTTGCCTGAATCGCTGTAACAATCTTCATGATCCGTAGTTAAGGTCAGTGCAACTCATAACAGATTTGTTTGCATGCTCCCGGGTGCGTGGTTCGTTATATTCTGAAACGCAATGATCATCGAGGAGATATTGCCGCGTAATCCCTGCTATTTCCCTTGCAGAATTTCCATTATTCTGAATCGGGGTCAGTTTTTGCAGCATCTCCATGCTGAAGTCGGAATAGACCTCCTTGCCCAGCGCCATACCAATATAAACCACCGATGAATAAAGGGTTACCAGTACATCGCAATTGGCAATCAAAGGATTGATATTTACATCCGTGAACACCAGCGCGCCAGTAGCGTACCTGTTAATCTCGCTGGTAGCCCTCTCCCAGTTTTCGTTCGGGTGAAGTTTGAAAATGACCTGCCGCCCGTTGGCAATTTTCAGAACCTTGTCAATAAATTTTCTGCGATTTTCATAGTTCATCGTCTCCCTCCTGTCGGAGGTTGCTGCCAGCACAAAATGGCTGTAAGGAAAATCATTCTGAAGGTATTGACTTGCACAATCAAAATTGGGAATTCCGGAAACCCGGATCTTATCAGGGTTAACTCCTTTGGAGATAAAATGGTCCCGATAACCTTCCGAGGCAACAAAAAACAGTTGATAGGCATTAGAAAGCCCTGTCGTTGCAGTGCCAGCCATCCACCTTGGTAAGGAAAAGAGTTTGACCATATGAAAGACCAGGTTTTCGGGTTCGGTCATCCCTTCCTGTACAAGAACAATCGGGCTTTTCCTGATATTACGGGGCAGAATCACATCCTGGCAGGTAAAAACAAGGTCGTATGTGCGGTTTTTCGCCTGGTAATCGGTCTTTAAATGATGTGTTGCAAAATATTGTTCTGTTTGCGCCCTGAAACGTCCCCCGAGAACAGTGAAATTCAAATAGCCTTTTCTAACAAGGATATCAATTGCCCCGGAGGCATAGAAAGAGGTGAAATAACATTCGCATTCATTAAAATATTGTGAAATCTGGTGCATCATGGTAGTCTGATTCAATGATCCTCCTATAAACAGAATGTTCTTTTTCATCATCAAATTTTCCAGGTTCAGATTGTGTAAAAGTATCATGATAGGATGTGATGAATATTAATTTAATCATAAGTAATTATTAAGAAATTGTAAATGGATATAAGGGTTTTGAATAAACAGGCAGGGAATCTTCCCCGCAAATTTAAATAATCATTAAATCAATGAAATTAAAGAGTCGGCAGGTTCCAGGCTAATTGCTTGTTCGTAGTTTTGTCAGCAATATTTAAAAGATGAATGCATTCTTGATTGGAATTGCAATAGGTTTTACGATTACGATATCTTTCGGTCCCGGGTTCATGGCCCTTTTTCAGACAAGCCTTGTTCGTGGTCATATTGCAGGGATTGTTTTTGCCACCGGGATGTTGCTGAGCGACCTGTTGCTGGTTGGTGTCTGCTACCTGGGTTTGTCTGAATTAATTCTCAAAGGTGACAATAGGATCATGGGAATCATTGCCGGGCTCATCCTCATCATCATGGGAATCTTGTCGCTGTTAAGAAAACCACAACGAAGCATCGTTTCAATCAAGGTTCCGGGATTATATAATAGTTTTGGAGCCCTGTTTATCAAAGGATTCCTGATAAATGTTGCAAACCCGTTCAGTTTGATCTTTTGGGTCGGCATTGTCGGATTTGGTGCTAAAAACTGGGGATTGCACAACCGTAACTTCTTTTTTCTCTTTGCCGGTGTTTTCCTTACTGCATTTTCCACCGATTTGCTTAAGTGCTACCTGTCGGGGTTGCTCCGCAAAATGGTGGCTTCAAAGGCGATTTACCGGATCAACAGGGTAATGGGGCTGGTTTTCATCCTGATTGGTTTATTCCTTATTTATAAGGTGCAAATTTAGCAGAAGGAATCAACCTGTCTGAACGGTAATTCCATACAAGAGTACTTGCTACGACAGGTCCTTCATCGGGGAAAATTCAGGATAATTTTTTACATGCACGTTGTAACCATATGACGGATTGTCGTCTAAGGAAAGGATAGAAATAACGCGGAAGATTTAGCTGGCACACATGCCAGGGTGACTGGCATTATCAGCCATGGCGCAGTTCGATTCTTTTCGGCATATTCCGACAACCGGGGAAAGACCATAGTGAAATAGGATGATTATGGGATTTGCCACTTGTTCATGTATATATTGTATCTGTATTTATGGAGAAAAAAATAGTTGTTATAGGAGCCGGAATTGCCGGTTTATCTGCCGGATGCTATGCCCGGATGAATGGGTACGAAGCTGAAATTTACGAAGCGCACAGCATCCCAGGCGGGTTATGTACTTCGTGGAAACGGGGAGAATATACCATTGATGGTTGTCTGCAATGGCTGACCGGTTCGGCTCCCGGAAACAGCTTCTACAGGTTCTGGAAAGAACTTGGCGCTATTCATGGCCGTAAAATGTATAACCGTGATGAGTTCTGCCGTTTTAGCGGAACTGACGGAAGAACCTTTATTGCCTATTGTAATGTTTACCGGCTGGAACAACACATGAAGGAATTCTCACCGGATGATGCTGAAACTACTGAATTGTTCTGCCGCCTGGTCAGGAAGTTTACGACATTTGAGGCGCCCCTCGGCAAAGCATTCGAGTTATACAATTTCACCGATTATGCCAGGATGATGTGGAAGATGTTACCATACATGAAAGATCTCGGTTTTTGCACCCGGACAACCATTGGTGATTTTGCCAGGCGATTCAAAGACCCCTTTTTGCGTGAAGTTTTTTCGATGATCATTGATTCCCCTGATATGAGTTTATTTGTGCTGGTTTCTACAATGGCTTTGCTGCATATCAAAGCCGGAGGTTTCCCCGAAGGGGGGTCGCTGGCCTTTGCCAGGGCGATTGAACAGCGATTTATAAGCCTGGGGGGAAAAGTATATTATGGTAAACCAGTAGAAAAAATCCTGGTGAAAGATGGAATTACCTGCGGAATCCAACTTGAAAACGAGGAACAGATCAGCGCTGATTATGTTATTTCCTGTGCGGATTTGCACACGACTGTTTACAAAATGCTCGATGGAAAATACATCGAACCCCAGTATGAAGTATTGTTTCAAACGGCAAAGATCTATCACTCATCGGTACAGGTATCCTTTGGTGTGAATATGGATTTAACGGCTGAACCCGGTTGCGTTGCCGACATGACAAAACTTGAAATGCCAATTTTAATCGGCAATGAGAAGATGGAATGGCTGTGGGTGCACAATTATAGTTTTGATGAGACCCTGGCTCCGAAAGGAAAAACCGTAGTTTTGTGTCTTTTCCCGGCAGGGAATTTTGATTACTGGGAAAAACTATATACAAACAAAGCCGCCTATAAGAAAGAAAAAGAAAGAATAGCGAATGTGGTTGCCGGTGAACTGGAGCGAAAATACCCGGGATTTATCTCCTGCACCGAAGTAACCGATGTGCTCACTCCCATGACCTATGTGCGGTATACCGGCAATTACCATGGAACCTACATGACCTGGATCATGACACCCGATCTGTTGAAGCGTCACAGGCTGGTAAAGAAAACGCTTCCGGGACTGAGGAATTTCTGGCTTTCGGGTATGTGGGTGCAGCCCCCGGGTGGCGTTCCATCAGGAGCCAAGTCCTCACGGGATATCCTGCAAATGATATGCAGGCAGGACAATAAAAAGTTCAGGACTTCAGAATCGTGATTCATCTTTCGTCAAACATTCAAATTTTAAGCCAATGTCAGCAAACGGGAGTCATTTAATCGATGCAATTACCTGCACCAAATGTGAGCTTTGTGTTGCAGTCTGTCCGGCCATGATCCTGCAAAGAAGGAGCAATGGAGAAATTGCCTTCAGAACCCACCGCACAGATATATGCATCCATCCTGATATTATGCTTCGGGAGCACTGATGCCAGTAAAGATGAAAAATTCGGACAGGTGAACCACATTGCCCAATTACTGGTGGTTATGCCTTGCAGTGTTGAATGATTTTATTGATAAAGAAAAATGGAAATTATGAAAAAAAAACCAATTATTGCAGGCTTGTTGTCTTTGATAATACCGGGATTAGGTCAAATCTATGGAGGCCAGGGAAATAAAGGGGCACGAATTATTTTTGCTTCCATAGTGATTGCAAATTTGAATATACTGATATTACCCATGATTGCTTTGGCAAATCCAAATTTACCTGTTTCATCAAATGATGTGAATGCGGTTTGGAAATATTGGATTCCGAGAATTACCCATGATGTTGCCTCATTATGGAGTATTGTTTTTTGGATTTGGGCAATTGCAGATGCTTATGTCGCTGTAAAAGAGAAAAATAAGCAGCCTGACAAAAGCCGGGTTCACGATAAAAGGCATTGAGTACTGCAAAAAATTGGGCAAAGATTTGCCTTTTATTTTTGAGAACTAAGTCAAAAAGAGGATAAGGAGGCTGCATGAATCTTCAGCAATGAAAACTGAAGCGGGATTCCCATCAGCTGGTCGTGGAGAAAAACACCGGTTAACAGGTTATTTAACTTTAATTTAACATACATTCAGTGATAATTTGTTAATATTAAGGTTTTAAATTTGACAAAAAATGAGAAAATGAAAAAAACACAAAAACTGATCTTCCCTGAAGTGCATATTCTGGGTGATCTGGAAGATGTTAACAACCTGGTTTTTGGGATTAACAGGAAAAAAGTGGTTCTGGTATTCCAGGATGGAGATCAGGGTTTATTTTATCTGGTGGGGAAGAAAAAAAATAAACTGATCGAACAGAAGGAGATTGCAAAACTGGAAAAAAAGTTTGATGTGATCTTCTTTTCCTTTTTCCCCAGCCGCAAAAAAGTTGTACCGGTAACGGAGGAAAAGCCGGTAGAACCAGTTCCTGCAGCGGAAAAGAAAGAAAAGAAAAAGAAGAAGGAAGAAAAACCTGAAAAGGTGAAAAAAGATAAAAAGGACAAAAAAAAGGAGAAGAAAAACAAATAGGTCCCTTTAATTATCTTTAATCCCTTCCCTGATCCAATTATGTATCAAGGCGATTGAACAAACATCCAGTTTGGCTGCACTGTATGGCATGGGAGCGTAGTCGCCGTTTTGGATAATTGCGCCATAAAGTGACCCTTCTAAAGCAAAAATCCGCACACCTGCATAATTATCAAGGATAATACCATGTGTTTGAACATTTGAACCGTGACAACTGTTGCAATGTTTGTTCAATATTGGCATAACCGATTTTTTAAATGATACATTGGTTGAGTCACATGTGTTTTCGGTCACCGGCTGAACAATCGGATCATGACGACAAGCAGAGGCAAGAAAGCAAAGTGTAAAAAATGCCATGAACCACCTCTTAACTATTTTCAACATAATTTTGTATATTACATAATTTATCAATATGTTATCTGAAACTCAGTCCGAATTGGTTATTAAGTAATTTTTGATTTAAATTTTGCCGAACGTGAATACGACTTGCTGTTTTTTCGCAATTCATATTTTTGCCTTGCCTCTGCCTCTTTGCTGCGATCTGTAATAAATATGATTGTTTTACCGCCATCAATGATGACGGGATATTTGTTTGTCACTGAACCAGAGGAGAGTTTTAACTTCGGAATCAGATTTTGCTGGTTCGACAATTCTATCCTGACGTCGATGGAGTTATTAGTCGCTAGTTGCCTGGTGTTTTTCATTGTCTATGAGATTTTATGGTTATACACTTACAATCATTCTAACCCTGTTTTTAATACAATATTTTCAGGGCACACTGGTGTTAATAATTATTTAACAATGAGGTAATTAACTCATGTTTGTTCAGACGATCCATTGGCCTATTTTCCTTTGGCCTTCATATCAAGCCGCAGCTTGACAAATTGTAATATTTCCCTGGCGATATTTTTTTTACATGCCTGCTCGAGCCCCTCAAACCCCGGCGATGAATTCACCTCGCAAATTTTAAAACCATCCCCATCAAAGAGCAGGTCAATCCCGGCAATGTCAAGATCCAGTTTTCTCGCAATCTCCAGTACAAGCCATTCTATTTCAGGGGTAATTTCAAACTTTTCAACTGTACCGCCTCTTGAGTAATTCGCTTTGAAGTTTCCATCGGCAGCGGTTCTAACCATGGCTCCCACAACCCGGCCACCCACGGTCACAACACGCAGATCCCTGCCGTGGCTAGTCTTCACGAACTCCTGGAAAATCAGGTTGACATTTGGGTTGGAGTTTTCTACCATGTGCATCAATTCATCAAGTGACTGAAGTGTTTCGCAAAGGAAAACACCGCTTCCCTGCGACCCTGTGAGGGTTTTTACTACCACCGGGAACCCGATATGCTTGCCAACAACATGCAGGTCGAGCGGAAATTTCGCAAGCATGGTTTTTGGGATCGGCATTCCTGACTCTGCGAGAATCTGGAACTGGTAGAGCTTATCTTTTACGATATCAATCGAGTTGGCAGAATTGAAGGAATAAACTCCCAGTTTTTCAAGGTGTCTTATCAGCGCAAGTGCAAAATAGGTGGTACCGGCGCCCATCCGTGGAATGATAAAATCGGGCAGGGGAGTTGAAACATCATTGACAAATATGCTCTTCCGGTCATCACGGTTTACGATGATCTCGATCTGTTCGGGTTGAAGCACGATGATTTCAATACCTGCCTGCTTACCCTCTTCGATGAGTTTTTGTATCTCATAGGTTTCGGGTTTAATCAGGAAATCGGAGTGTTTATGCAGTATCCAGCCTAACATGGATTTGTCTGTTTGAAATATTCATAGCGATGCATCGGGTTGGGTTGCTATTTTTCAACCCTGGTCAGATAATTCACGGCTGTAAACTCAATATCTGCTTCCAGTCCGTTATGGTCGGAAAGATACTCCCTGTTTTCACCCCATCTGGATTTCAATACTGCCACCTTTTCGGTTATCCAATGGATGAGTTTTGTATTCCGGGTCAGGACATAATCAATCCTCCGGGGATCCGGATGTCGCGATTTGAACACATCATTTGATTCATCATCAAAGGTAATTTTCATTGTTCCTGAAATGCCCTCATCTTTCGCATCCAGAAGGTTCAGCATGACCCTGTAATTCTCAACGGCTTTTTCATCGGTGTTGAAATCACCGCAGATGATCTGTGGCATGTCAGTTTCGGAATAGGGAATGATCAGTTTTTCATGAATTTCAGACAGTTGTTGATTTCGTATTATCTGGGGATATGCATCATCCTGCAAATGAGTTGCTATCAGCTGGAATGGAGCGCCGTTATATAATCCCTCAAGCAATACAGCGCCTTTTTTTGCAAATCCATCCATTCCGGCTGAAACAGTAAATTCAATTTCCTTCCTGATCTTTAAGGGGTATTTGCTCAGAATCCAGATTCCGCTGTTGACTTTCAGGGAAAGCAAAGACTTGTTGACCGGTCCGTAAGCATAGGGATATTGTTCATGTAAAGTCTTACCAATAACATTTCGTGCATATAATGTAAATGCCTCCTGAAAAACAATGATGTCATAATCTTTATTACTCAGAGCATTTCCTATGGCCTGAGCCCGTTCATCTTTCTCCTTAAACAATTCTGGTACCGGGAGCATCCCGATATTCCATGTGAGTATTTTTAACCTGGTAGCATTGTGTTGGATGGTATCAGCAGTCAAAGTATCCGGAATGGTTATTTGGTTCCCCATCACAGGCAGACCAACAAATGATAATAGCGTATTAAGCAGCAATATTGCAATTGTTTGGCCTGTCGTTTTTTTCATCCGGTTTGAATATGTTTATTTTGCGGTATTAAAATGAAGTATGAGAAATTATGGAACAAAGGTGAGATCATTATAACCTTCACGTGTTACAGAATTGTCAAATTATGATTAATTAAATATTAACAGTTTTGGTATCTTTAGAATATTGATCAGATTTAATGATTTGTTAACGGTTGATTTTAAGACAATCGATATCTTGCCAGGGTTTTCAAAACCTGAATTACTAGAAGGGAAAATCAAACCTCAGGAACTCTTCGAATGATGAAATTCTATAAGATTTGCACGACTGCCCTATGATCATAAAATCCGGGAGAAAACCTCACCCTGCATTATGAAGAATTCAGTTCAACCAAATTTGCAAAACATTTTAACTTTGAACCCACTTCATATTCGCTTGGAATCGCCGAAACCATCCATTTTCTTAAATCCGGAATATAAAAACAATACTTTATGAAAAAGTTTTTCAGTGTCCAACAGGTCATTGTTTATTATGTGATCGCGGTTGCGTTATCCATGTTTTTCAGGGTTCCCGGGCTTAACCCGGAATGGTATATCAACCTTCAGAATTATAAATCCGGGTGGATCCTGGTTTCCCTGTTACGGGCATCAGGCCCGTTGGCCGGCGGAATTCTCTGCATCGTTATTTTCCGGAATAAATATGAACGTCTGATCACACTCACCGGTAAATCCCTGGCAATAAGTGCAATTTATTTTGGTGCTCCTCTCCTGTTAATCTCCATCATGGGAATCTCCGGTTCCGGAGTTGAGAATTCTCATTCGTTCGGGTTTCTGTCAGGACTTGTTCTCATGATATATTGTCTCTTCGAGGAAACAGGGTGGCGGGGTTTTCTTTTCGATTCGATGCGCGGGATCCCGAATCCCTTGCGCTTCATATTTATCGGGACATTATGGTATTTGTGGCATCTTAATTTCCTGTCGCCCGAACTCCATTCACTGAAATTCGGATTGCTGGTCCACCTTCCGTCGTGCATCCTGGGCAGCTGGATCATAGGAAATATGGCCGACAAGTATAAATCAGTCATGGTCGCGGCAGCGATTCATTCCATTTTCAATATATTCTTTGATCTGCAAACAGATATGAAATCCAAATTAATCATTGTGACCGCAGTATTTGTTATCTGGATCTCATCATCCTATGTTTTAGATAAAAAAGTAAAACCAGTTTAAGAAGTTATTGAGGTCCTACGCGGGTTTTAAAAGGATATTTATATAAAACCCGTGAAAACGCTATTGTAAATTAGAGTCTGGCTGTAAAATGAACCAAAGAATTACCAGGATTATTGGCATTTCGTTGATTGTGTGTTCGTGGATTCTATGGGTGATCGTTTTTTGCCTGCCCTTCTTAAAGCTAACCATGGCCCGGTATGCAATTGTCTATCCCGTCATCCTTGTTTCAACCAATATCTTCTGGATAGGGGCAGCGCTGGTTGGAAAGGAGATTGTCCAAAAATTCAACATTCTGACAAAGGTTAAAAAATGGTTTAAAAATTGCCGGATGAAAAAGGATGCCTGAATTGGTTATCTCCCTTCAGTAATATTAATTCTATATTAACAAATTGTTAACAATGAAAAGCATACATGACAGACACCGATATTTGCATAAAAACTCCTCATGCAAATCAGGACCTGTCAATTCAATGATTCCTATTTCCCGATCATGGATGGAGTGGGGATTACCGCCCATAATTACGCCGGCTGGCTGAATGAAAAGTATGGGAAAAGCATGCTGGTCGCTCCAAAAGTAAAGGGTTATGAAGACACTGTTGATTACAAGGTGCACCGTTTCAAATCAGTGATGCTTCCCGGTATGAATCCATACAGGGTTGGTCTTCCGTTGATCGACATTAAATTCAAAAAAAAACTTAAGAAGATTAAATTTGACCTGTTGCATGCACACTGTCCTTTCATCAGCGGGCAGGTGGCACTTAAACTGGCCTCTAAACTTAATATTCCGCTGGTTACGACATTTCATACCAAGTACCGGGATGACTTCAAAAAGGTTATCAACAATGACCTGTTTGCTGACTTCCTGGTAAAGCTCACCCTTGACTTCTATAATGCAGCCGACCAGGTATGGGTGCCGAACAATGCAACAGGGTTAACCCTCAGGGAATATGGATATAACGGTAATTACGAAGTAATACCAAACGGGTCCGATATGCTTGTTCCGGATAAGGGACAACTGATGAAATACAGGAAAAAGGGGCTTGAAATGATCGATGCAGGGGATGACGAGTTTGTAATGTTATTTGTAGGACAACACCGCTGGGAAAAAAATGTAAGGCTTATAATTGATTCCATGATCATGCTTAAGGCAGCCGGAAAGGAATTTAAAATGGTTTTTGCCGGCGAAGGATACGCCGCACATGAAATGATGCAAATCGTCAGGCAGAATAACATCCGGGACCAGGTCGTGTTTCTTGGTGTGATCACCGACAGACTGGAACTTCAAAATGTATATGCAGCCTGCGATCTGCTGGTTTTCCCGTCAGTTTATGACAATTCCCCGCTTGTACTGCAGGAGGCGGCAGCGTTTGATATTCCTTCGGTAGTGGTGCGGGACAGTTCTTCGGCTGAAGGCATCCGCGACGGTTTAAATGGGTTCCTGGTTGAAAATGAGGTAACTTCTTTGGTAAAAAAGATCAGCGGGCTATTGGAAAACACGGATACAGTTAAAAAAGCCGGGGAAGGGGCAAGGAAGACAATCTACCACCCGTGGGAAACCATTGTCGATGATGTTTACCTTCGTTACGTTGATATCATTCGCAGGCATCAGCCGGCTTTTTCAAAGCAGTCGGATGACGATGAAGAAGTTTAGCATCATTGGTATCTGAATCCTGACTAACCGGGAGGTGATTGCCGTTGACCAGGACAGGCTCGGGATATCGGCCGACCACTGGCTGCAATCGGGCGACCTGGAAATTTGGTTCAAACCGCTTGACCGCGGAGAATTTGTTTTTTTCCTGATAAACAGGGGTTTGAGAACAATCTCTTTTAACCAGGACCTTAAGACGGCCATCAGCAATCAATATACAATCGATGATTCCTATAGGATCAGGGACCTGTGGAATCATACGGTCATCGGAAACACAAGTGAAAGACTAAAAGGAAACCTCGGCCCCCATGATGTGCTTCTCATAAGGCTGACATCAAAGAGTTATTAATTGCCGGAAATTTATTTTCCCCCGTTTTCCTGCTAATGGATTATTTTGCGATATGGCCAAGAATAGGGATCAACACCGAATAAATAAATTCTATCCCAATCGAAATAACAATAAAACCAATGATCCTGGATAATGAGTTCATCCCTGATGCCCCTAAAACCCTGGAAATCTTTCTCGAAATAACCAGGCATAGAAAAATGATGATCGAAACCACGAGAATTGATCCTATGACGATCAATTTATCTGTGAGTAAATTATATTCCTGATTATATGAAATTATCAGGGATATTGCCCCGGGACCAGCAAGCATTGGAATTGCCAGCGGTGTCATGGAAATTCCCGAACGCGTTTCAGCATCCTCCTTTACACTTCTCCTCATCCCTTTATGTTTTGGGAAAGTGCCTGTTAACAGCGCAAATCCTGAAGATGCAATGATCAGGCCTCCTGCAATCTTAAGGGAATTCAGGCTTATACCGAAAAATGAGAGGATGTAAGATCCAAGGAAGAAAGAGATGAGTAATATCATGAAAACATTGACCGACGTTCTTACAGCGATGCTGATCAATTGATGTTTTGTTTTTTCCCCTGTAAGATGCATGAAAACCGGGACTGTTCCCAGCGGATTAATGACTGAAAACAAGGAACCCATGCAGAGCAGAAATAGTTGCATTTTTTCTGCAAAATTAGAATTTGAATTTTATTCGTAACGAAACGCAGGATTAAATTTCAGTTAAATGACCAGGTTAAATTTTGGTCCCGGATTGGTTTATACATGTACAGGGATAGAATATTTTTCAGGCACACCAGGTGGGAGGGGGTCAGTTTTCATTTCGCCCCGCCGGGGCTCACAGGTGGTACTGTTTTCTCAGGCTACAGAGATAACGCCCCTCCGGGGCGCATTGGTTGATGAGTTCGTCGGATCATTTTTGTGTGTGTTCATAGCTACTTTTTCACCAAGCTCTATTTAACAACCGTATGGCCCCAGGTATCGGAGTATGCAGAGAAAAATCCGATGGCGCCATTATTGATGTTCCCGACCACGTTGGCCGGTGGACCGGAAAAGAAAGGGATATTGTATCCTGCCATCTGGACCTGAGAGACAAAATCATAATACTCCTTCGTGATCCCCGACATCTGAAGGGTGATCCTGTCTCCCGGATGGATTGTCTCCCAACTCTTTTCATTATCAATGTAAAGACAGGTAATCCCATGGATATAATTCCCGTTAAAAAACTGGTCGTCGGATAGCGATATCTTCCAGATCGAATCTGTCTTGAGCGTGTCGTTCCGGTAATAGTGGAACATGTAATAATTGTTCTCATCGCCCGGATCCTGCGCCCAGAGTTTGATTTCCCAGATACCCTTGTTGCCCCAGTCAGGCTGAAAGTCAACTGCAATTGAATCCAGCCGTGCAACGTGCATCATTTTACAGGTTGAAAGATAATGCGTCTGGTTATTTAGTTTTTCAGGCAGATCGATGGTCAATGTGTAAGTCTCCCCGGCCTTTCCTTTAAAGGAGGAGTCGGTTTCGTAAAGACCGGAGTTCCCCGGAATGGTTTCATGCAAACGGTATTCACTTTTACCATCCGTAATTATAACACTGGCATTGCTGACCCGGGGTGCAGGTTCATTAGAAAAATAATCGGATGTTTTTGTCAGGTTGATGCGATACAGAGTGGTATCGTTTGATACCTGACCATCTACAACCAGCCTGGTGTAAGTACTGTCGAGTTTGATGTCAGTCTTTTCAGTGCATGCAGTGATAACAGTGACTATCAGGGTAACAATGCAGATAAGCCGTTTCATAATCAAAAATTAGAAAAAATGGAAATTAAAGGTTACCGAAGGAACAATCCCAAATAAATAGACTTTCTCGGCATTTGTGATATTTGGATTTTCCTGGTCCTGTACAAAATTGATCGACCAGGTATTATGACGGTTGTATACGTTATAGACTGAAAGGGTGATATCCCAGCTGAATTTTCTGCCCTCTTTTTGTTTTGAAGAATAAGTGAGCGACAGGTCGAGGCGGTGGTATGCGGCATAGCGGTATGCATTCCGGTCGCTGTAGATCGGTATGACTTTTCCGCCAATCTCAGCACGTCCTGTTGGAAATGTAGCAGGGTTCCCTGTGGCGAACACCCAGTTGGCGGAGGCGCCCCACCTTGGAAGGAATTGGTAGTTCCCGACAATAGCGATGTTGTTGGGTTTGTCATAGGGTGCCGGATAGGGATTTCCGTTATTGATTACCTGGATCTGGCGCATACTCCGCGAAAAGGTATAACTGATCCAGCCTCCGTATTTTTTCTCATTGACCCTGACGAGGAATTCGATACCGTATGACCAGCCTTTCCCCGTTCGCACCTCTCCTTCCATCTTTTCATTCAGGAGCAACTCGGCAAAATCCTTGAAATCAATCACATTGTTCATGTGTTTGTAATAAAGCTCAACCGAAGTTTCGAGAATGTTGTGGTGAAAATTGTGGAAATATCCCATTGCGACCTGGTCGGAAACCTGGGGTTTGATATTGGGACTCGCCGGGAACCAGATATCGAGCGGGGTTCCTGCCGTGGAGTTTTGTGCCAGCTGCAGGTATTGACTGGTACGGGAATAACTGGCTTTAAAAGAAGACCTGTCGTCGATTGTATAGAGAAGGCCGAGCCTTGGCTCTATCCCGTAATAGGTGTTGTAAAACGTTCCCGGTGAATAAACGGTGGAATCGATAGCCCGGTAGAGGGAATCAAAATGGAAAACAGTTCCCGGTCCAACATCCTGGAACAGCGAAAATCGTACCCCGTACTTAAACGTCCAGTGCTCTCCGGCTTTTTGTTCATTGCCAATATAGACACCCGTTTCAAGGGAGTAGTTCTGCGGAACTGTGACTTCGGAAAAGACTGATTCACTGCCTATTCCTTTGGCAATGCCCGGATTGATCATATGGTAAACGCAGGATATTCCAAACCGCAGCGTGTTGTTCGTACTGAGGTAGTAGCTTAAATCACCTTTCACCCCGGCATCACGCAAGTTTGAGTTCCATTCAAAGGAGTTGGTCTGCCCTTCAGGTGTTCCTAATAAATACCGGTAGTCGCTGTAAACAAATGTAAAATTTCCGAAGAACTTTTTATTAAACAGGTGATTCCAG
>CAIKNA010000108.1 GCA_903828645.1 uncultured Bacteroidales bacterium | reverse complement strand
TCGCTGTATAACAATGGGATCATTGCACAATACCAGGATAATTTACTGATCAGCAAAAATGTGATTTTTAACATTATCAGCAATATCAGCCCGATCGGGATTTATACCGAGGCCATCACCAACAGCATCATTGAAAAGAATAACATCCGCGATGTTTATTACAACGGGACAAGCTATGGCGGTGCAAGCGGGATAACGTTCAAATCACTCAGCGCCTCGCCAAACATAATGATCAGAAACAACCTGGTGCGACATATGGCAGGGATGGGTTCAAGTCCGAACCCGCTCGATAACAATTCCATACCGGCAGGCATTAAACTTTTCGGCACAGCAACATCCGGGATAAACATCTATAACAACTCTGTTTACCTCACCAGGGACGCTTCAAACGGCATCTTCTTCAACAATGAATGGTTCACCGCCCTGGAAATAGGATCAGGGGTGTCGGGCATCGTTCTGAAAAACAACATACTTCAAAACAGCGTGGGTGAAGATGCAAATGCAACGCTCACATCATGGGGTTATTCGGTTTATTGCAAAGTGCCAACATCGCCATTTGCCTCCATCAACAACAACCTCTATTTCACCAGCAATTTCGACAACAATTACGTGGGACTCAACTCCACCGTCACCCCGCCGGTGAACAGCATGAACCTTGCAGCCTGGAAGAGTTTTACCGGCCAGGACGCGCAATCGCTGAATGCTGATCCGTTATTTACCTCCGCGACAAACCTCACCCCGCAACCGCTGTCACCTGCCATTGGGGCAGCTCTACCCTGCCCCGGGGTCGTGGATGATGATATCCTGGGAGTTCCCAGGGGGATATCTACAACCATTGGAGCATACGAAATGTTGGGAACCTCTGCAAAAACACTGAACATCAGTCTGCTTCTGCAGGGTTTGTACAATGGTTCGGGAATCATGAGAAGTGCATGGGACAATGCAGGACCGCACTGGGGTTCGGGTGTTGCCGACCACATCTCCATCGAACTTCATGACGCCACTCCGGGAAATTATGCCAGCATCATCTATACCGCATCCGACGTGGCACTGAGCACAACCGGCCAGGCATCAGCCACGATCCCGGCGGGTTTTTCAGGGAGCTACTATCTTACCATCAGGCACAGGAACGGCCTTCCTACCGTCAGTGCAAACCCTGTGTCATTTTCCGGGGCCCTGGTTACCTATGCCTTCGACCTCCCGTCAAAGGTATTCGGCAACAAACTTGTCTCACTACCCGGAGGAGGTTACGGGATATACAGCGGCGATGTTAACCAGGATGGTGCCATAAACGTTTCAGATATGACTCTCGTTGGTTCCGGATCAAACGGGTTCCTGTCAGGCTATCTTGGCTCAGATCTCAATGGAGATGGCACGGTGGATTCAGCCGACATGACCATCCTGGATAACAACATCACTTCAGGGATCATCTCATCCACACCCTGACCATTGGGTAATAACCAGCCTGCAAAGAGAATTAACAGTCAGAAAATAAAGTAAATAAACTGTCATGACCAAAGATAAATTGAATATGAAACCATTGATCAACCGATTGATAAAGACCATTTTTGTTTTGATGTTCCTTTTGACATGGTGTTGCAAAACGGCATGCGCAATGAGGCCCCCCCTTACAGACCAGGATTTTTCGATTTCGGTCAGAAATATAACCCAAACCTCCGACCGGACCTTTGAATTCGACCTGTACCTGCTTGATACGGACCCTGCTCAAACATTTGAACTCGCTTCGGTTCAATGCGGCATCACCGTAAACCCGTCGATCTATTCCGGGGGCACTTTTTCTGCGTCACTTGTTCCGGCAACTTCCGGTCTTAATCCCGCCCAGATTCCGACAAGTGTAACATACACCACCGGGACCGGGGCAAACATTGTCAAGGTATCTGCCACAACTCCTCCCGGTTCGGGGAACGGCACCATCCTGTCATACACGACTCCGGGGACAAGAATCGCCAGGCTGAAACTCACTTCCACAGTTGCTTTTCCATCCAATTCCCTTCCGAACCTTGCATTTACCTCAAGCAGCGCAATCGTAATGGCTTATGCGACGAGGGTAGCCATATACCAGGGAGGAGTCAATACGCAACTGGTGGTAACACCGGGTTCTAACGCAATGGTGTTGGAAAATCCCACATTGAATCCTTCATTCCCTGTCGCCTATGCCGTTACCGGTGGAGGCACCTGTTGCGATAACAGCGGGGGACTGCCGGTCGGACTATCCGGTTCCCAGGTTGGCGTCACCTATACTTTATACAGGAACAATGTGCTGGTTACGACCATGGCCGGTTCGGGATCGGTTATGAATTTTCCCGGAAACCAGATTGCCGGAACCTATACCGTTATCGGCACCAACCTCAACGGAACTTCCCCTATGTTAAACAGTGTCATGGTTTTGATGAATCCCGCTCCGGTGCCGGCAATCACCAGCAATACTCCTGTCTGCGCCGGATCTCCTCTTAACCTTACCGGGGGGCCTGCGTCGATGAGCTCCTACCTGTGGGCCGGCCCGAATGGCTTCACATCAGCAATACAGAGCCCTTCGATTGCAAACCCGACTATCCTGGCTTCAGGAATTTACTCGCTCACGGTAACCAATTCCTTTGGATGTGCAGCAAGTACCACAACACCATCCGGTATCGTCGTGTATGCACTTCCGTTACCCACCATCACGGGGCCGGCATCTACCTGCGCAGGTTCAACCGGAATCAACTATTCAACGGAAAGTTCGATGTCAGGATACTCCTGGAGTGTTACCGGGGGCAGCATCACGACGGGTTCAGGTACCAGTGCGATCAGCGTAACCTGGGGCCTTGCCGGAACCGGCCAGGTCAGTGTCACATACTCAAACGGTAACCTTTGCCAGGCCTCCGCTCCAACCACAAAAAATATCATCATAACAACTGTTCCGGTAAACCAGCGAAGCCTGAACAATGTCACGGTAGTGAGCGGGCAGTCGCTGTGTGCCGATGCAGGTCAGACCATCTTCGTGGCAGGAGGCGGTACCACTTTCACGGTTGCGGCAGGGGGGATATCCCACCTGGTAGCCGGGCAGAACATAATCCTCTATCCCGGATCCACTGTACAAAGCGGCGGCTATCTTCATGCCTATATCTCCAATGACTGTCTTTACTGCAATGCACCTAAAAGTGCGATCGTCGCCAGCACCGGTGACAGCCTTTCAAACACTGACAAAACTTTGGTCGCCGGGGGAAATGACCTCTTCCGTGTTTTCCCGAACCCAACATCCGGGTCTTTTACACTTGAAATTCTCAGGCCAGTTGAAAATCTGCCTGTACACGTCGAAATATTCGGCATGCAGGGAACATCAATAATAAATACTGAAATGAATAACCATAAAAGCCAATCTTTTGACCTTGGCCATTATCCTTCGGGGATCTATCTCATCCGTGTCATGGCCGGTTCTGATGAAAATACCGGCAGGATTCTGAAAAATTAGCAATTTAAATCCTTAATTAACAACCTTATATCACGGGATAATGAAAAAGAAATTATATTTAATTTTCACTTTCATTTTGTGCGCCATTGGTATGCAAGCGCAGGTTGATACCTATAGCTTCGCCAGCTCTGCAGGAACATACACCCCACTGACCTCCGAAAGTATTTTATGGTCGGGAACTTTCGATGATGTTGTTTCAGCATCGATCGTCATCCCCTCATTCACGGTGAGCGGGGTTACCTATTCCAATATGTATGTCTCCTCAAACGGATTTATCACCCTGGGGACAGGAGAAGTACCTGCAATCAACTATTATACAGCCATTTCCGGAAGTACTGCCTATTACATGGCGATTGCACCCTTTGCCGGCGACCTGATGAATGCCGCTGCAGGCTCGCCAAGAATCTCATACAATACCAGTGTTTCCGGGGATATCGTGGTCCAATGGCAGGATGTCAGACATTTCGGAGCCTCGTATACCAGCCAGCGAATCAGCTTTCAGATTCGCCTGACTCCATCTACAGGCTTGATCAGGTTTGTTTATGGTGGCACGATCAATGGCGGAGCGACTGCGCTCGTTTTACAGCAAGTTGGGTTGCGCGGAGGTACAAACGCAGATTTCAACAACAGGAGCACTTCCGCGGATTGGACAGCGACGACGACGGGAAGTACCAATGATGCCTCCTGTGCCTTTTCCCCGTCAGTTACACCATCGCCGGGCCTGACATTTTCATATAGTGTCTGCACTGCCGTAAGCAGTTTTCCATATTTACAAAGTTTCGACGGTGTGGCTTTTGCACCTGCCTGCTGGGCAAATGTTAACACTTCAGGACCTGGCTCACCAGGAACATGGACGCAGTATTTAACCGGTACACATCCCTCATGTTCGCCACATTCAGGTTCGGCCATGGCCGGGTTCGATTGCTGGGATTATCACAGCGGAACAACCGGTTTTTTGGCCACTCCCCAGATTGAGATGACATCCGATCAATATGAAGTGCATTTCTGGATGTATCGCGACTATGGGGTAAACATGGCTACCGATAAGTTAAATGTTTATTACAACGTTACGCCGTCAACTGCAGGTGCAACCCTTCTTGGAACGGTTCACCGGTATTACGGGTTCCCACCGGCTGTTGTAACACCCAATCAATGGTATGAATATGTGTTTGACATGCCCGCGGGTTCCTCCGGTCCGGCATTTATTGTTTTCGAAGGAGTAAGCCAATATGGGAACAATATCTTTTTGGATGATATCAAAGTGAAACCAATCTTTTCCTGTCCGCCGGGGGCAACACCCGAACAGGAGATCTGCGGCACGACAACCAATGACGGATGCCATATGCAAGTTCCTGGTTTTGAGCCCATCATCCCAGGAGAAACCAAATGCGGAACCACCTATGTCACAGGCAGCAATATCGACAGCGACTGGTACACTTTCACCCTGGATACCAGGATGGATGTTACTTTGACAGGGTATGGCGAGTTTCCGGTAACGGTAAGCCTGATTAACCCGACCTGTCCTCAATATGAATATATTTCCTATAATTTTGGGCAACCTTTTACCTCCACTACTACCGAAGCAACCCTGGATCCGGGAACTTATGTTGCGTTAATCACCCCCAGCGGTTTTTTTATCAGCAGTTGCGAGGAGGAAAGCAAGTATTGGCTTACTTTAAATGCGACCTCCTGCCTGGTGGACGGTTTTCCCCTTAAAGAGAGTTTTGACGAGACAACTTTCACCCCTCCCTGCTGGCGGAATGTAAAAGAGTCAGGAACCGGGATGTCCGGAACATGGGACCGCAAGACTTCCGGAACTTTTCCGGTTACCTGTTCGCCGCATTCAGGTGCTGCCATGGCCCGATTCGATTCATGGGACTATCCCGCGGGAACAAAGGGTCTGCTGATAACTCCCCAGATGTCCCTGTCATCCGATCAATATGAAGTTCACTTCTGGATGTTTCGTGATGATAATTTTCAAAACGTACCCGATTCATTAAACGTGTATTATAATACATCGCCGAATACCACGGGGGCAACCCTTCTGGGCAGGGTTTACAGAAACGCCGGATCATCGCCGGTCGTAGCGGTCGCGAATCAATGGTATGAATATGTGTTCAGCATGCCTGCAGGTTCATCAGGCAACGCCTACGTGGTTTTTGAAGGGGTGAGCATGTATGGAGCGAGCATTTACATCGACGAGGTTGAAGTAAAAGTAATCTTTGAATGTCCTGCCGGTTCAACAGCTGAAGCCGAACCCTGCGGGTCGGATCTCAACGGCGGGTGCAACATGAGTGTCCCTTCATTTGAACCGATCTCGCCCGGGGAGACCATATGCGGAACTGCCTGGGCTGATGGAGTGAACCAGGATACCGATTGGTTTACCTTCACCCTGGCGCAAAAAACCACCCTGAACCTGACAGCCATGGCAGAATTTCCCGTGGAGGTAGGATTTACAAATTCCCCATGTCCGCAATACAGTTATACATATTACAACATGGGACCTGAGGGCCGGCCGGTATCGGTCCTGCAAACCCTGGATCCGGGAACTTACTATGTTGTGGTCACCCCGACATTATCGAACTTTAAAACAATACCATGTGAGGATGATGCCGACAAATACTGGGTTAAAATGACCGGCAGCTATTGTTTTGAGCCGACCGGGATTACGGTCTCCATGATCAGCGGTACAACGGCAACCCTGTCGTGGACCTCTCCCATTCCCTCGCCCGCCGGGGGTTATGCATACGAGATCCGCACCGCCGGGATACCCGGGAGCGGCCCTGCCGGATTAACCGTATCGGGGACGACTCCTGCAGGCGTGCAGAGTGCATATCTTGCAGGGTTAAGTCTTGCGACAACTTATTATGTCTATGTACGTTCAAACTGCAATGACGGCAATGTCAGCATGTGGACAGTTGCAAGCCAGTTCACAACGACTGTTGTCCCGCTGAATACGGTTGTACAGACAGTTGTCCTTGGTGGTCAATCATCATGCTATAATGCCATCCAGACCATAACGGTCGCGGGAGGAGGAAATGCGTTTGTTGTATTTACCGGCGGCAGTTCAACCATGATCGCCGGGCAGAAGATTGATTATCTTCCGGGGACACTCGTCGTAAGCGGAGGTTATCTGCATGGAATGATCGCCCCGAACGGCCCGTACTGTGTGCCGGCACCGGTCAAAGCTGTTTCTGATGAAGAAAAGGAGTTTCCGGCTCCTACCGGGCAGACCTTTTTCAGAATCTATCCAAACCCCACGACAGGAAATTTCACGATCGAACAAAAAGGCGACAGGGCATTCGGTAAAATCAAAGTTGAAATTTACGGAATGCGCGGGGAGAGCGTGATGGCCTCGGAAATGATCAATGAAAAGAAGCGTGATTTCTCACTTGCAGAAAAGCCGGCCGGACTCTATTTTGTGAAGGTTGTTGCTGATGATTACTTGGAGACCATCAAACTGATCAAAACCTGGTGAGCATAATGTTGTCTTCAAGTGTCTTTCGTCAAGTGGACCCGTGACAACGTGCGAATCACAAGGAATTTCAGGGGGGAAGGGAGTGTCCCAACAGGACTTCCATCGGACTTCCATCGGACTTCCATCGGACCACCATAGTAGCCAGGTCAGCGGAAGGTTAGGGCAAGGTCAGAGAAAGGTTAGAGAAACTTATTGAATCCGGAAGAGGGAAAATATTCGAAACGCACCGCAAAGAACTTTTCGTGGTGTAAATGTAAGAAATTTCTATACGATTTCAAAATGTTTTTTCATTTTTTTTCCAACAATACCCTATATTTGTAATATACGAACAAATTTCAATCAATCATATTATTGCCGACTGCCAGCAAAAATAAAAACCCGGAGGAATTATCATGCCAATCGTACAGATTTCAATATTGCCGCAATCAGCGGAAAAGAAAGCAGAAATGTCAAAAGTAATAACCGATGAAATACATCGTATCACAGGGATCCGGAAGGAAGCTATGGTAATCCTCTTTTATGAATTACCGGCAGAGAATTGCTCGGATGGCGGAGAAATGTTATCTGAGAAATTCAAACGAATGGAGGCAAACAAATAGGCGTTAGAACCCGGGACTATGCCCGGGAATTCAAAATAAGCCCCCCCTGCTGATCCCCGAAGACGGCCCCATTATCAGGGAAAAATCATTCGGGGTGGATTACAACAGCCCTCTCATTACCAATGCAAGGTTGGCGAGCGCGTTTATTCATGCGATTTGCAAACTGGAGATGGAGGAAATCTCCATCAAGGCGTGGGATGAATATTAGCCTGAACTGTTGACTGTCCCCCCAGACTCTTCCTTTGTCACAACGGATCATTAAAATTATTTAGACTGAATACAAATTATTCGGATTTGTCCCTATATTTGTATTTTATTATGCTCCCGCTTTACGGAACACACAGCATCGCATGATCCGATATGTACAGCTATTCATCAGTGAATTAACCCGACACAATCATGAAAAAGATATCTTCCGTTTTATTACTGATTTTATTCAGTGCAATCTATGTATCCGGTCAGAACAACGCTTCCGGCCCCGTTGTCCAGTACCCGGCTTATTTTGATGTCTCACCCCCGCTGAGGGATATCAAAGAGAAAAAAACCAATTCCGGGGAAGAATGGAAAGATGAAGATGAACATGAAGTTCCCAATAAATTCAGGGCTGTGTCTTCCTTGTTCACCCCGGATGGTGCGATACAGGAAACCTATAACAATGGTTCAAAATCCATGGCATCGGCACCCCTGGTTAACTTTAACGGGATGACAAATGCCTCAAACACCGGCGGCCGGGTGACTCCCCCTGACCCTGCCGGGGATGTCGGACCAAACCATTATGTGCAGGTAGTCAACGACATGTTGCAGGTTTTCAATAAATCCGGCGTTTCGCTCTATGGACCGGTCCTGACTTCAACCTTGTGGAATGGTTTCACCGGGAACTGGACCGGTCATAACAACGGGGATGCCATTGTACTCTACGATGAAACTGCTGACCGGTGGATCATTTCCCAGTTTGCCATTGATTGTCCCGGAACCCCCTATACCGAATATGAAATGGTAGCCGTTTCAATGACAGGCGATCCGACCGGTTCCTATTACCGGTATGCATTTCAGTTCGACTACATGCCCGATTACCCGAAACTTGGGGTATGGCAGGATGGCTATTATCTGGCTGTGAACCGATTTAACACGAACCTCGGGAATACACCCTTCATTGGAGTCGGCGCCTGCGTGATGGAAAGAAGTAAAATGCTCACAGGCGATCCGACTGCAAGAATGATCTATTTCAAAACAGAAACCCTTGGCGGTTCTGGTTCGGGAGCCGGGGCTAATTGCTGGTCCATGTTGCCTTCCGATTGTGACGGAACACTTCCCGCAGCAGGAACCCCGAATTATTTCACATACATTGACGGCACACCGGAGCTCAGGCTCTGGGCGTTGCATACTGACTGGACGACCACGGCAAACGCAACATTTACATTTTTAACTGCTCTGCCGGTGGCTGCATACACCGGGATGGGGTCGGGGTCGGTGACTCAACCCGGCGCTTTGCAACTTGATGCACTTGGGGACCGGCTGATGTTCAGGAATCAATACCGCAATTTCGGGAGTTATGAAACCTTCGTAACATGCCATACCGTGAACACCGGCGGCAATGTGGCAGGAATAAGGTGGTACGAATACAGGAAGACAGGTTCTGCATTTTCACTGTATCAGCAGTCAACTTATGCACCCGGCGACGGTAATTCGAGATGGATGGGGAGCATCGCCATGAATGCCAGTGGCGATATCGGGATGGCTTATTCGGTCGCAAGCGGCACCATGTATCCTTCCATCTGGTTTACCGGAAGAAAAGCCATCGATCCGTTAAACCAGATGACCATGGCGGAGGGTCTCATTCAAACGGGAACAACGTCGATGACAGACTATTCGAGATGGGGCGACTACTCGGCTGTCAATGTTGACCCTTCAGACAATACAACGTTCTGGACCACCCAGGAATATGTCGGAACCTTTAGCGGATGGGCCCCCTGGGCGACAAAAATCAGCTCTTTCAAAGCTTTAAGTCTGCCTGATGCTGTTACGCTTGCTGCAACGCTGATCACCCCGACCGGGGGCACGCTGAATGGCACGCTCAACCCCCACGGTCTTGCAACTTCATACTATTTTCAGTGGGGCACAACCACAGGCTATGGAAACACGACCGCTACGATCTCCGGCGGTTCAGGTACCACTACCTTCAATGTTAGTGCCATTCTCAGCGGGCTTGCAGCCGGAACCGCTTATCACTATCGTTTGGTGGCTGTCAACAGCGACGGAACAAATAATGGAAATGACATGACCATTATCCCGGGCTCTCCAAGTTTGACAACTTCAGCAGTTGCCGCCATTGCCCTTTCAACGGCAACATCAGGTGGAATTATTACCGCCGACGGTGGGTCGGCGGTAATTGCACGGGGAATATGCTGGGGAACCTCGGTAAATCCTTCCATTACAGGCAGCCATACGACGGATGGCTCAGGCACGGGAACGTTTGGCAGTGCGCTTTCGGGTTTAACCTCAAACACATTGTACCATGTACGGGCTTATGCCACCAATGGAAACGGAACATTTTACGGCAATGATGTGACTTTCCATACCTTGTGCGCCATCTTCACATTCCCCTTTAATGAAGGATTTACAGGCACAACCATCCCGGGTTGCTGGTCACATGTTGACAATTTCGGAGGCGGCCAGGTCTGGCAGTTCGGGACCATCACAGGAGAGTCCCCGCTTCCAAACCTGACAGGAAATTATGCTTACCTTAATAGTGATGCTTATGGTACAGGATTTAGTCAAAATGCCGATCTGGTAACCCCTGCATTGGATTTTACAGGTTATTCTGCAGTCAACCTGGCATTCAGTCATTACTTCAGGGCCATTTCCGGTTCATCAGGCAGCGTTTCATACAGCATCAACAATGGGTCAACCTGGAATACCATAACCACATTTACCGCCACCTCGGTCAACAACCCTGATTCATATAGCCAGGCAGTTAATGCTGTTGCCGGGCAGCCTCAGGTAAAGTTCAAATGGAATTACACAGGGAGCTACGGATGGTATTGGGGAATTGATAACATCAGCATCACCGGCACCTGTACAGCCATACCTGTAAGTAATTCCATTTCAGCATTATCAAATCCTGTTTGCGCAGGTACAAATGCAACATTCACAGCGACCCCGGTCAATGGCGGATTAATACCTGCGTACCAATGGAAAGTCAATGGCGTTAACGCGGGAACAAACAGCAACACCTATTCCTACACACCGGCAAATAATGATGTTGTAACCTGTTTGTTAACATCAAATGCAAACTGTGCAACCGGGAACCCCGCCACATCAAATCCTGTAACCATGACCGTGAACCCGGTGGTGCCGGTGAGCATCTCCATTTCGCCATCCGCCAACCCTGTGGGCCAGGCAAATCCTGTCACCTTTACTGCATTCCCCGTCAACAGCGGTCCATCCCCGGGTTACCAGTGGATGGTGAACGGCGCCAATGCCGGGACCAGCAGCATCACTTACGCATACACACCCGTAAACGGCGACGTTGTCAAATGCGTTCTGAACTCCAGTATGTCCTGCAAATCGGGCAATCCCGCTACCTCGAACCTGGTGACCATGACCGTGGTACCGCTGGCTCCAACGGTGAACCTCAGTAATGTCACGGTGTCCGGAACGCAATGCTTCAATGCCTCGCAGACCATAACGGTTGCCGGCAGCGGATCGACCTTTACGGTTCCTGCGGCGGCAAGTGCGACGCTGATCGCCGGCCAGAACATCCTTTTCAACCCGGGTTCCGTTGTGAAGCTTGCCGGTTACCTGCACGGGTATATCGCCCCGGGCGGGCCGTACTGTTTAACTCCATCCCTCCCATCGGTAGCCATGGGCAATGATGAGGTGAACATGGCCGCCGGGCTATCGTTTTTCAGGGTCTATCCCAACCCGACCTCCGGTATTTTCACCCTGGAACTTGACCGTGACATATCATCTGAAAAGTTATCCGTGGAGATCTATGACATGAAAGGCGAGAAGATCCTTTCCATGGCATTACCGGGTGAGCGGAAACATGAATTCTCCCTTTCGGGTCAGCCAAAGGGATTGTACTTCCTGCGGGTCAGTGCCGACGGCCTGCACGGCTCTTCCCGGATTGTCAGGCAGTGATGCCGGGGGTAGCAAATCTTTTTGGCTCGTTGTGCTTTCTCAGGACATTTTTTAACGGATACAGACAATCCGGTTGATAGTGATAACCTGGTCTGCAACTCTTTATCCTTACTTTCCTGTATTGCATCCATTCAGCAAAAACTGGCTTTTCGGGGCGCCTGCGGGCAGAAGGCCATAGCCGGGGTTATGCACAATGTCATAACCATATGTGGTCAGGCTGGCAAAATTCCCGTTTGAAGAGATCTGCCGGGCCTGACAATTATCGTTGTCCCAGCACCAGGCTAACCAGCTTACCTTTTTCAGCTGGCAAAAATTTAACAGGGGTTTATAATTCAGGACATACTGGCAGGGATTGGCATCATCCTGCAAATCAGCAACCTCTCCCAATACCAGGGGGATATTTTGCGCAAGCACCGCATTGATTTTTGCTGCCATCTGGGCTGAATCGTTGTTCGCAAAACCGTACCAGTAAGTATGAGCACTGAAAATCAGGTTATGCTGGGGGTCGGATTGAATAAGGGAATTCGCCACATTCGAAGTGATAAACGCATCTGTGTTGGTTCCGCAGTCGGGGGCATCGATCATGACCGGGAAATTAAATCCGGTTATATTCCGCAAGGCAGTGATGATGTTCTGGTAGGTCCTTTTATAAGTGGCCAGGGCAAGTGCGGGGTTGGATGCAAAATCAAAGAACAGGGCCTCATTGGCATAATTAACGATCACGCTCTCTTTGTATTTCTGAAGGATGCTCATGACATTCGCCTGTATCCACCAGGTTTTGAGGTTAAAGAGGCCGGTCGTATCAGTGGAACAGGTATAATCATGGATTTCAACAATGGCGATCATTTTATGCTGAATGCATTTGCTGATGGCACTGTCGAGTAAAACAAAATTGTCGTACACCCCATTGGTATTCGGATCCGGGTTATTCCAATACCACACCATCCTCACTGCATTTGCACCGGTCATTGCAATCTGGGCAACTTCAATAGAATTGTTATTATAGCCCCAGTTATAGGGAGCATAATCTATTCCTTTCAACAATAAGGTATCATTACAGGGACCCAGGAGATACCTGCCACTTGTATGGATGTACCGTGGTGCGGCCAATGTTGTAAAGCTTACATCATTTCCATAGGATGTGCCGGCAATGTTGGTCGCATACGCCCTTACATGATAGATTGTGTTTGCATTAAGTCCCGGAATGATACTGGTAAAAGTACCGGTTCCTGTTCCGTCACTTGTGTGACTCCCTGCTATAGTTGGGTTTGATGAAGTACCCCAGCAAACACCTCTTGCAGTGACTGTTGCCCCACCGTCGGAAGTTACATTCCCTCCGCAGGCGGCTGAACTTGTTGTGATATTTGAGACTGCAACTGTAGTAACACCGGGCATTCCGGATGGCTGATGGACGATAACTTTGAAAGAACAATTGGAGGTACCATAAGTCACCGTCAATGTTGTTGAATCTGCTGCTAAGGGTGTGCCGCTGCCCTTCAGAACGATAACCTGGGGCCCGATTGTGGTAAAGGTTCCCATTTTCGAAAAACGGAAACCATTGACCGTATTGGTAGCGATATTAAATCCCCCCGTCGTTGTGCTGTTGACCGTTATGGCCACTGTATTGGAAGTTGCCAGCGGAATTCCTGCCATGTACGAACCATTGACGACAATGTTCGGGCAACTTATCGTTCCGAAGCTCAAACATGGCGAAAACCAGCCATTATCCGTTCCTGCATAAAATTCAAGACAATTCAAATCAGAATTATAGATGGTCAGGCCTGTTGCCGGGTTCTGAATGGAACTTCGCTGAGCGGTGGTCATTCGCGGGGGTAAAAACCCTTTACTGCCCGATTTCACATCGAGCATCGCCGACGGATCAGGTACGCTGTTATCCGTATTGATACTGACCTGACCCATGCCGGTCACAACAATCAGAAGCAAAACTACTGCAAGGAATCCATGCTTGTTCATATACTGTCGTTTGGATTTATGCGATCAAAGTTATAACTTTATAATACCAATACAACGGTCGTGAAAACAAACCATGGTCAGGATAGTGTTCAATCAGGAAAAAAATATAATTTTGTCCGTAAACCGGTTTCATTTCCGGGAAGTCTCCTTCATTTATGATTCACTGCTAAAATTTCCCCCTATGAAAAAACTCGTCCTGATTGTCCTGATTCTTTCATCCATGACTTCAAAAGCTGAATGGTTAAAGGCCACCTTAACATTCAAAGACAGCACTGTAAAAACGGGGTATGTAAAGTATTTCGATAATGCGCAAGCCGGTAAGGTCAGCTTTAAACCTGGACTCGGGGATAAAAGCGTTAACATCCCGAGCGAGGAACTCAGAATTATTGAAATGCACCGCGATAACGGGAAAACGATAAAATTAAGGTACATTCACCCGGCACAGCTTTTCCCTTTTTCTACTGAAATGAAAATTGATAAGAAGCGCTACTGGTTCGGATCGGTATATGAAGGGGATTTTAATGTGTTGAGCGTCAATATCACTTCTGCAAATGGTGCCTACATGAGCCAGGGAAGCACATCAACGGATAATTACTACATCAACTGGCCCGGTGAAGATTATGCCATGCTTTCCTCCATTGTGGCGGGGGGGCTTACCATCGTAGTCGGCAATAAAAAAATGATGAAGAAGACCAACCGACTGATCTTCAGAGGAAAATGCGACAAAATGCTTGAAGAGTTTGATAACGAAACCTTCAACCCAAAAAAAATCGAGGAGGTGATTGAATATTACGAGAAGAATTGCGGCAGCAAAAGCAAATCAGGGAATCCTTAACCTCCGTTGCCCATGATGCTTATTATTCCTTTGCGGATGATGGTTCCATGACTTATAGCCCCTGGAAACCGGGCTTTTATATTGTATTTAAAAAAACATTCACAAATTTAATATTGAAACGAATAATATTTCGTTTATTTAATTTATTATTGCAATACATTTCATTGAATTTCATATTGTTATAATATTCACAAATAATTTTCTTGTCATGAAAAAAGTCGTTACAATTTTAATATTATTCCTTATTTCCGGATTCTGTGCATTTGCCCAGGTAGCTGTCAACACCGACAACAGCCCACCGAATGAATCAGCATGACTGGATGTGAATTTCACCAATAAAGGTTTCCTGCCACCAAGGATGACCACCGCACAACGAAATACGATTGCATCTCCTGCTGCAGGATTGGTTATTTACAATACCGATGAAAAAGCG
>CAIKNA010000107.1 GCA_903828645.1 uncultured Bacteroidales bacterium | reverse complement strand
GTCAGCGTTCCCGAAGTGGTCTCGCTTTTTGATTCGTCCAGGAGTTCGTAGGTTGCTTTAAAGACATAGACTTCTTCGGGACACAGTTCCCCGTTACAGGTGCCATCCCAGCCTTCTTCTAGATTGTAGGATTCAAATATACTTTGGCCAAAACGGTTGAAAATGGAAAGATGATAATTGCCCACATTGACCGCTTCAGGAATGAAGACATCATTCACCCCGTCATTATTCGGTGAGAAGGCATTGGCGAAAAAGATCTTTGAAGGGATATCAACCTTAATCGATTTAGTCATGCTATCAGCGCAGCCATCCGGTGCGTGAACAGTGAGCGTTACGTTATACGTTCCCCGGCTTGTATAAGTGTGTTTAGGATTGGGCTCATGCGAAACAACCGGTGTGCCATCCCCGAAATTCCACTCCCAGTTTGCAATGGCGTCATGGTTTATTGTACTGAGATCATAAAAGGGAATTTCAGCCTGGGGGCCATGAATCACAAAACTAAAATCAGCTGTAATCGAGGTAGGATAGACTACCGATTTGATTGTAATCTTGCATCCATTCACCGAAGTCAGGATACAGCTGTCGACATGGCCCATCGGCGGATCAACAATGGTGATGGATTGTGTCTTCGCCCCATTACTCCATAAGTAAGAAAACCCGGGAGGTGCGCTCATCGTGATAGATCCGTGGTTAGAACAGAAATCAACCGACATTTGCATCTTGCTGCAGGAGGTTGAAAGGTAAGCATACCCGAAATGCTGGGACTGGTTGCAATCCCTGGTGGTAAACACTATGTTAATGGTTTGTCCCAGGTATGGCGAAAGGTCCAGGCCAACGGTTGTCCAGTCCTTCCATAAAACCGGCGTGGACCATCTATCGCATCTGTTCCAGCCGGGAATACCGGGATGAGAATAAACGTAATAGTACCCGCAAACAGAATCAAAAACCTGGCCTGCCTCATTTGTTATTGCAATGGTGAAACTTGGCTGGTCCGCCGGGTTATGGCCCGGGTCTTCAAATACTACGGCATATTTGTATATGAAAAGGGTCGACTCGTCCGACACGGTAAGCATATACCTGAGTTCTTCGGCTTCAGCTCCGACATCATCATTCCCTAATCTTGCAGAATAAGCCTCTCCGGGAGGAACGGTCCTGAGCCCCTGGCATGTATTATCATCCTGTGTTCCCGGGGCCTTTATGATCAGGTGCCTTGGATTTGAGGTTGATGTCACAAAACCTGTATTGGCTGCGGGATTTGAAAAGGTGCCATAAAACCCTTCCCAGTTGGTAAAATCTCCCATCGAAAAATCGGAGTTCGGGCATGATGGAGTTACTGGCATTGACCGATGGTTGTTCTCTTCGCTTAATGAAGTTGAGGAAATGGGAAAATTGGGGGCAGGTTTTGAAGATAATTGGGCTTTAAGGGGTGCCGAAATGATCAGGAGAGAGGCAATGATGATATAAAGACAAAGATTCTTGTCCGGTTTGTTTTTTATTAATTTGTCTTTAACAAACAGGCTTTGAGTATAGAGGCAAGGCACTTGTAAGGGAAGGGCCATAACTTATTCATACTGAAAATAACATCTTTAAATATAACAATAAAAAGGATATGGCTCGTGCAACAATTATTTATTTTTTTATTTCTTGCGCTTCTTTGCCACCATCTGGCGCTCGTTTCAATGCGTGCCGGGTTGCAAATACAATTCACTTTTAATAATTCACTTTACATTTTTCACTCAAATATTGTCCTCAGTCCGGACGGGCCTCGTCACCACACCGCAGCTGCGACTTCCACTATCCCGCTTCGCGGGATTTCCGGCTTGGCCGG